>DATESJ010000021.1:0-4906 GCA_035270885.1 Sedimentibacter sp.
AGACTAAAAAGCGCAACAGAAGAACCTGTCTTAACAGTATTCATGGCAATATTAAGAGCAAGTGCTGTTTTACCCATGGAAGGTCTTGCTGCAAGTAGTATCAAATCAGATTTCTGAAGTCCTGAAGTCATTCTGTCCAAATCAGTATAGCCTGTAGTAAGACCAGTTAAATTTCCGCCACTTTTAGCTCTCTCTTCAAGCTGATTGAATACGGTCATTAGAACTTCTTTTATTTCAGAAAAAGAATTAATACTTCTATTTTGTGAAATGGAAAAAATTCTTGATTCAGCCAACTCAATGATTCTTTGGACATCATCATTTTCCTTATAACCCTTCTCAATTATTTCTTGAGATGCGTCTATAAGTTTTCTTAATGTGGACTTTTCTCTTATTATATTGCAATAAGCTTCAACATTCTTGGATGTTATTATGTTTTCAGTTAATGTTACTAAATATTCAAAACCACCCACATAATCAATTTTGCCTCTTTTTTTAAGCTCCTCGAAAACAGTGACTGCATCAACAGGTATATTTTGCAAGTGTATCTGCTTAATGCTATCGTAAATCTCTTTGTTTGCTTCATAATAGAAATCATCATATTTCAACAAATTAATTACTTTTTCGACAGCTATATGATCAATCATACAAGAAGCTAAGACAGTTTGCTCAGCTTCAGCATTGTGAGGTGGGATTTTCCCAAAATTTATTAAATCAGACATTTTACCCTCTTATTTTTCTGTAACTATTACCTTTAATTTTGCATTTACCATAGGATGTAGTTTTATTTTAACATAGTATTCACCAACAGACTTAATAGTCTCTTCTAAGTCGTATTTCTTTTTATCAATTGAAATTCCATGTTCTTTCTCTAAAAGGTCACTGATTTCTTTTGTTGTAATTGAACCAAAAAGTTTTCCATTTTCGCCGGTTTTAGTTTTAATAACAATAGTTTTCTGCATCAATTCTTCTTCAAGAACTTTAGCTTGCTCAAAAATTTCCTGTTCTTTTTCTTCCTTTTTCTTTTTGGCATTATCAAGATTTCTTAAATTAACTTCTGTAGCTTCTATGGCTAAATTTTTTGGAAAAAGAAAATTGCGCGCATAACCATCTTTCGAATTGATTATTTGACCCTTTTTCCCAACATTTTTTACATCTTCTAATAATATAACTTTCATTATTTACTCTCCTTTTTATACTGAGCTATTGCTTCGAATAGTTTAGCTTTTGCTTCCTCCATATCCTGAGTACGGACTTGGGCACCGGCCATATTTAAATGACCTCCTCCTCCAAGGTATTCCATCATTACTTGAACATTGACATTGCCTACGGAGCGGCCGCTTATATTTATATAGTCTTTGTTTCTCACAAGAACAAAACTAACTTTAACATCTTTAATTGTAAGCAGTTCATCAGCACATTGAGCTGCTGCCACATTTGAATATTCTGTATCTTCATCAACGTATGATACTGCTACATCATCAAAAACAATTTCGCTTCTTTCGATAATCTCTGTCTTTTTCTTCATAAACTCAATATTCTCATTAAACAGTTCCTTAACATCCACATTGTCGGCACCATTTCTTTTTAAAAATGAGGCTGCTTCAAATGTTCTCACACCTGTTTTGAATGTAAATGAATTTGTATCAACTACTATTCCTGCCATAAGAGCATCTGCTTCAAATTTTGTAAGCTTAATGTGATCTTCCATATACTGAACTATTTCAGCTACAAGCTCACATGTGGAAGAAGCATAGGGCTCAATATAATCAAGCAAAGTATTTTCTATGTATTCTTCACTTCTTCTATGGTGGTCAATAAGTACTATTTTATCAATTTTATCAAGAAGCTCAGGGGCTTCTGTGTAACTTTTCCTGTGAGTATCTAAAACAACAATCAAAGTATTCTGATCTGCTAATTCCATTGCCTTTTCGGTTGTTATCAATGCTTCAGCGTAATGACTTTCTTCATTTTTCATTCTTTCATGCATGTTTTTTAAGGCATGATTCACATTATTCAACACTATATATGATTTCTTGCCTCTGCTTCTTGCTATGCTGTAAAGACCTATAGAAGAACCTAAGCTGTCCATATCTCCAACTCTATGTCCCATAATAATCACGTTTGAACTTTGGTCAATTATCTGTCTCAAAGCATAAGATATAATTCTTGCTCTAACCTTTGTTCTTTTTTCAAATGCCTTACTTTTGCCACCATAAAATTTAACAGAGTTAATTCTTTTAACAACTGCTTGGTCTCCGCCTCTTCCTAAAGCAACATCAAGTGCGCCCTTTGAATAATCCAAAAGCTGTGTCAAATTCTTAGCCATTGCACCTGTACCTATACTCAGCGTAAAACTGAAATCACTTGTACCTTTTATTGACTTAACATCATCAAGCATAGAAAATTTCTTTGCTTCCAATGTTTCAAGAAACTTATTTTCAATCATCATCAAAAATTTTGAATTATCGTATTTCAGTACGAATCCGTTCATTTCAGCAGCATACTTATTAAGAATCTTTTCTACTTGGGCAGTCATTGCTGACTTATCTCCCAAATCTAATTTTTCTGATATTTCATCATAATTATCTATCTGAACAAGCATAGAAATTGGTCGCTCATCATTATATTTATTTTTTAAAGTTATAAATGCAGTATTTTCGTTCCAATAACAAACATATGAATTTCCTTCACCAAAGCGTCCCTCTTCAAGCTCATAATACATGACATTAAAGCTTCTTTTGGTTTCGGGTATTTCTATATTACTGATTGTGCCTTCCTTGTTTCCTTCCATAGAATTTATAGGAAAGCTGCTTACAAATTCATCTATGTTTTCAATTGCATCCGAATTATCACGAAGTAATTCCTTGAATTTATTATTAAACCAAAACATTTTTCCGTTTGGGCCTATTATGCAAATGGGCAATGGTGAATAGTAAAAAGAATTAACTGACAAGTTTTCAATATTTTTTGTATATTCAATTATGTAGTTTTTAAGTTCCTTTTCCCTCAAAACCTGCTTTCGTAATGTAAAAGCTGTAATTCCGATTAAAATCAATCCTGCTAGGGCAACATAAATATACATACCTTCAACAAGGAAGACTATTATCAATAATAGTATTAACACAAAATAAATAAAACTGTCATCCTTCAAAAACACAGGAGTTTTCTTATTCATATATTGCCTCCTTCAGCTATACAGCTCTGTTAATTTTTCTTAAATTTACGGTTAAATCAATTAGTCCGATAATTGCATAAAAGACACTAAAATTCAGGCTCATAAATACAATCATAACTAACATTATAGTTCTTACAAATTTACCTAAGCTACTTTTGTCTATAAAAAATTTCAATACTGAAAATCCTTGTAAAAGCATTGCCATAAAAACAATTGTAAACAAATTAAGTTGTATTATTTCGACATTAATATTTAATGAACTTAACAAATATGACAAAAGCAATAGTCCTGCCATGGCAATCATAAAATTTCTTGGAAAAGAAAAATAACTTATACCTTCATGTGGTTTTACATTAATTGAAAAGCGTCTTGCAAATTTGCTTGCAACCAAATAATTAATGTATGATGTGGCTACTGATGCTACAATCATAATTGCTGGAAATACATTTGATACAATAAAATTCATAACTGGAGCCGTTTGTTCAATATTTTTTATTGCTTCTTCCATTTGTTCAGTTCTTAAATCTGCAGGAACATTTGCAAAAAAGTCCTTTGTCATCTCAAAACTTTGATCATACATTTCCGCAATTCTGTCGATAAAATTAATGCCCATTAGAGCATTTAATAAAAGAATAAATACAACAAAGGATATCATGTAGGCGGCAGAACCAAATAGTATTGTTTTGTTGGCATCTTCATCGTTGCATACTCCATAAGCAAGGGCTATGGCCAAAGGTGTATACATAATAAAAAAAGTAAGCCCTGTTTGTATTCCTAAAAGCATGGAAATAATTATGTCGGAAGCTATTAAAGCTAAAACTGCATATTTTAACCCTTTCCTCTTACCTAATATTATTGCAGGAGTTGGATAAAAAAACATGAATATTGTAAAAAAAGATGATAAATAAGCAATTATAACCAGTATTCCAGTTATCATTGCCGCTTCTGTTATGCTTGATGTTTTTAAATTTCTGTTCATTGTTACCTCACATATCTAATTATAACATTTTACCCCATAATCAATATAATGTCAAAAACTTATTTCGTTAGGGCATCTCGCAGTCTCAGTCTTCTAGCTTTCGGTACAAAGTGGCAATGCTGATTCCAAGCTGTTTAGCTGCTTCTTTCTTCGAATCTAAATCTCCGCCAAGTTCTTGAATTTTACTGTTTATTACAGCCTTTTCATAGGCCTTTGTCATCTCTTGTAATTTTAAATTTTTATCATTGGTGTATGTTCCCATTTTTCTTTTGATGTTTTCTGCTCCAATATGGCTATCTTCTTCAAATATTACTGCATATTCAATTAAATTTCTAAGCTCTCTTATGTTACCTGGAAACTTGTACCACATCAATAATTGTTCAGCTTCCTGAGTGAATCCTATCAGTTCCTTTTTATAAACATTATTAAATCTATTAAGAAAGTATCTGGACAAAATAATTACATCATAGCCTCTTTCCCTTAATGGAGGTAGATGAATGGGAACAACATTAAGTCTATAGTACAAATCATCTCTAAATAAATTTTTTTCAACCATTGATGTTAAAGATTTATGGGTTGCAGATATAATCCTTGGATTAACCTTTATAGGAATACTGCCACCAACTCTTACAACTTCTTTTTCTTCAAGAGCTCTATTTAATTTTACTTGCATAGAAAAAGGGAGTTCTCCTATTTCATCTAAAAATAATGTCCCATCTTTACATATTTCAAATTTACCAGGATTGCCTGAT
>DATESJ010000022.1:0-8360 GCA_035270885.1 Sedimentibacter sp.
TATTATAACACAGCTTAAAAACTATTACAAAAAGAATTCTGGGGACGGACCTTTGAGTGACTTTTTGTCACTCAAAGGTCCGTCTCCAGAATTCTTCACCAAGAATTTGTATTAATGAATCGGAGTGAAAGGATTTGAACCTTCGGCCTCATGGTCCCGAACCATGCGCGATACCAAGCTTCGCTACACCCCGATAACATTAATATTATAAGCTTCTTGTATATTTTTGTCAATTCGTATTTCGTGGACATCCCTTTTCGGACATCCTCTTCCTAACACCAAATATTCACCTTTTCTAGTTTTAGGTCCCGCAGAAAGTTTTGTATTTACAAGATGATGCTGGCGGAAGCTCTGCATATTCAGCCTGTTCTGCTGTGTGAGCATAAGGCTCTGATAATACTTTTAATAAGCTTTCCATTACCGTGTAATCACCTTTTTCATCAGCTGCTGACAAGGCTTCCTCAACTCTGTGATTGCGAGGTATAACAGCAGGGTTGAAATTTTTCATTAAATCATTTGATTTTTCTTTTGATTCTTCTTGTCTTTGAAGACGTTCCTGCCATTTATTATACCAATCCTTGAATTCTGAAGTTTCCAACATAGTTGAATTATCTAATTTATTAAAAGTAAGCTTTATGAAAGTGTTTGTATAATCTTCATTGTATTTTTGCATTATATTAAGCAGAGATTCAATAAGCTTTTCATCTTCATTTTCTTTATTAAATATTCCTAATTTAGAACGCATTCCGGATAACCAGTTATTATGATATAATTCGAAAAATTCTGAAACTGTGTCCTGGGCAAGTTTGATTGCTTCTTCCTTATTTTCATGAATAAGAGGCAAAAGAGTTTCAGCAAATCTTGATAAATTCCATACAGCAATTTCCGGCTGATTTTTGTAGGCATAACGTCCATATGTGTCAATAGAGCTAAAAACAGTATCAGGATTATAGGTATCCATAAAAGCACAGGGACCATAATCTATTGTTTCACCGCTTATAACCATATTATCAGTATTCATAACACCATGGATAAATCCAATTAGCTGCCATTTAGCAATTAATGATGCTTGACCTTTAACCACTTCTCTCAATAAACTGACATATTGATTCTCATCCTTGGCTATTTCCTTGTAATGCCTCTTAATTGTATAGTCAGCCAACTGTTTTATATTTTCTTGACTTCCGTAATTTAAAGCATAGGCAAAGGTACCTACTCTAATATGGCTACTTGCAACACGGGTTAAAATTGAGCCTTTTAATATATTTTCCCTAATTACAGATTCGCCAGTTGTAACAACGGCTAAACTTCTTGTTGTAGGAATGTTAAAAGCATGCATTGCCTCACTTATAATGTATTCCCGAAGCATAGGCTTAAGTGCCGCTCTGCCGTCACCTCCCCTGGAATAAGGAGTCCTTCCTGAACCTTTTAGCTGAATATCAAATTTCTCTCCTGATGGTGTGATTTGTTCTCCTAAAAGAAGTGCTCTACCATCACCTAACATTGTAAAATAACCAAATTGGTGTCCTGCATATGCTTGAGCAATAGGAATGGAGTCTTTTGGGACTGAATTTCCTGAAAGAAATCCTAAACCTTCATCACTTTTAAGCTCCTCTACATCTAAGCCCAAAAATTCAGCTAAATTATAATTTAAAACTACTAATTTTGGTGAGCGAACCTTTTTTAAATCTATTTTAGAATAGAAGAATTCCGGCAAGTTTGCATAAGAATTTTCTATATTCCATCCTTTACTTTCATTGTTAGTCATAATATCTCCTGTTAAAATTATTTTGTAATCTTAACTATTTTCTGTAGAGAAAATAATACTATACAGAAAAAATATTTATTTCCCTATTCCGTTTTCCCTAGCATAATAAAAAAGATATTGTTGAGCAAAACCAGAGAATTTTCCAAATTTCTCTTCTGCAAATATTTTAATATCTGCATCTTTAGTTTCTTTATCAACATATAGTGTTTGCATTACTCTTCTTACCCAAACATCAACAGGAAATGTATCAAAATGCCTCATAGAAAACAATAATACACAGTTCGCAACCTTGTCCCCAATTCCTGTATAAGTTTTAAGATAAGCTAATCCTTCATCATAACTTATGTTTCTAATGTTGTAGATTTGATCCCTTTCTGTTAAAAACCTATTAGCTGCTTCCTTAATTCTCGGCGCTCTGAATCCTGCCTTACATTCAAGAATTTTTTCTACAGGTGCTGCTGCTAAACTTTCTGCACTTGGAAAACTATAATAATCTTTCCCTTTATAATTACCTAAATAGTCACCAAAGCTTGTACTTAAATTTTCAATAACCTTTTTAATCATTGGGATTCTGTTGTTTGCAGAAATCATAAATGAAATCATTGTTTCCCATTCGTCTTGATTTAAAATCCTTATACCTTGGCCAAATTTTATAGCTTCAGCCATAATATCATCAGTATTTACGGTTTTTTTAATTGTTTCGTAATCAGTATCAAAATCAAAATAATTTTTGATACTATTTTGAAAATCATCTGAATTTATATTATTAAAGTCAACAGTATTTCCTTCCTGCAAAACATTTATCACTTTATTTTTAACAACTCCAGTATAAGATTCATCTTCTTCCTTATTCCATCTAAAGCATTGTCCGCAGTCAAAAATATGTCTTATATTAAAATCCTTAACACCATTAACAGTTATTCTATTTTCTTTTTCTATAATGTTCATAATTTTCACCTTTAAATCCTATAAATAATCTATAAAGTTTCCGTTGCTGTGTATCATTGCCTTTTCAAAATAATCCTCGCTATGGTCGTTTCCTTCAATTTCAAGTATTTTACCGGAAAAATAATATCCCATTGCTATTCTGTAATCATTTTTCGATATTTCAGGTAACAAACTAAAAAATTCCTTACATTCCGGTATTCTGTTATTGTAAAAATCAGATATTGCATAAATCAATTCTATTGTTACCTTGTTGTAATCCTTTTTATAATACATATCTATGGTGCTTTTAGCATCTTTCAATATTTCATTGGCCTTGTCTCTATCACCCTTAAAATATAAGCTTAAGAGCATATTGTGATAATATACAACCTGCCAATGGGGAGGAATTTTTTTTACATTATCATTTAATATACCTACAGCCTCTTCAAATTTCCCGGCATATAAAAGTCCCGTTGTTTTTTGAATGAAATTTATATTTTTTTCGTTTTCAGACTGAAATTTTAATAATAATTTATCAACCTCATCAATGTATTTTTGAGGATTTTGTTCTTCATACAACAGTTTGTTGAACAATTCAACTTGTTTTTCTAATTTTTTTCTTCTGCTTATTGAATAAATAAAATAAGCTGCAAGTACAATAAAAACAAAATACATTTTTTTCTCCTTGGTATCAAGATTTTAAAGCTTTAACTTTTTTAAAGCATCTGCCAATGCAGTATTAATATTTTCATCTTCGTTTTTATTTTGTTTAGACAAATATTTGGATGCTTCCTTTTTAGAAATTGAAGTTTTTTCGGTTTCTTTTCTTTTATTAAATGCAGATAATTTTTCTCTGAAACCGCATTTGCAAACAAATAATCTACCTTCACCTTCACCTTTAAGCTCTAATCTTTTGTGACAATTAGGGCATCTTGCATTTGAAACTATAGAAATTCCTTTCCTAAATCCGCATTCTCTATTTTGACATACTAACATTGTTCCTTTTTTGCCATTTACTTCTAATAGATAATTTCCGCAGTCAGGACATTTTTCTCTTGTTTCATTGTCATGAACATATTTTTTGTCGCTGTTTTTTATTTCTTTTATAATAAGCTTAGTATAATCAATCATTTCATTTATAAATTTATTTTTCTGTAAATTACCCTTAGCTATTTCATTTAAATTTTTCTCCCATTCTGCAGTCAAAACAGGTGATTTTAAATCTACAGGTGCTAAATCCAATAGCTGTCTTCCCTTAGATGTAGTATAAATATATTTATCTTTCTTTTCAATAACAAAGCTATTAAATAATTTATCAATTATATCTGCTCTTGTTGCAACTGTTCCTAAGCCGCCAGTTTCTCCAATTGTCCTTTTTAATTCTTTATCTGCATTTTTCATAAACTTCACCGGATTTTCCATAGCTGACAGTAAAGTTGCCTCTGTAAACCTTGCAGGAGCTTTAGTTTCCCCCATGGTTTTCTTTATTGATGAAACAAATATTTCACTGCCGGATTTAAGTTTATTTAAGTCATTAAGGGGATAATCATCAAGTATTTCTTCATCTTCATAGTTGCCGTATACTTCCTTCCATCCCATTGACAAGGTAATTCTCCCTCGAGATGTAAATTCTTCATTGCCTACTTTACCATTTATGGTTATTTTTTCGAATTCAAAAGGTTTTGATAAAACAGCAAAAAATCTTTTTACAACTAAATCGTAAATTTTTCTTTCCTTATCAGTTAAATTTCCTAAAATAACAGTTTGCTCTGTAGGTATGATAGCATGATGGTCTGAAACCTTTGAATTATTAACAAAGTTTTTATTTCCCTTTATAGGATTAGAGCTTAATTTGAATCCAATTTTGGAATAAGGTCCTACACTGGCAGCTTTTACTCTGTCCTTTAATGTTTCAACAATATCATCAGTCAAATATCTGGAATCTGTTCTTGGGTATGTGAGTACCTTATGACGCTCATAAAGAGTTTGCATTATTGACAGTGTTTCCTTTGCGGAAAAATTATAAATATTGCTTGCATCTCTTTGTAGCTCAGTTAAATCATACAAAAGAGGTGCATATGTCAGTGCTTTATTCTTAGATATATTTTCAATTTGCATTTTTTTGTTTTTAATGCTACTTATTATATTTTCGCATTTATCATTGTTAAATGTTTTACTTTCATTGTTTTTATCATGCCATATAAATTTAAGGCCCCCTGCTGATGCATCAATACCATAATAAAGTACAGGTTTGAAATTTCTGATTTCATCTTCTAACGATGCAATCATTGCTATTGTCGGTGTCTGAACTCTACCGCAAGAAAGCTGAGCATTGTATTTAGATGTCAATGCTCTTGTAGCATTTATCCCAACAATCCAGTCTGCTTCAGAGCGGGCCACAGCAGAAGCATATAGATTTTCATACAATCTGCCGTCTTTTAGCTTGTTAAAGCCGTCTTTTATAGCTTTATCAGTTACAGATGAAATCCAAAGTCTTTTAAGAGGCTTTTTAACATCTGCCTTTTCTATAATCCATCTTGCAACCAATTCGCCTTCTCTTCCTGCATCAGTTGCTATTACAATTTCTCTTACATCGTTTCTAAGCATCAGACTTTTTACAACATTGTACTGCTTTCTTGTTTGTTTAATTACTTCTATTTTCATTGTCTTTGGAATTATGGGCAATACATCCAATTCCCAACGCGCATATTTCGAATCATAACTTTCAGGGTCAGCCAATGTTACTAAATGCCCCAAAGCCCATGTAACAATATACTTACTTCCCTCTAAAAAGCCATTTCCTGATTTATTACAATTTAACACCCTTCCTAAGTCTTTGCCTACTGAAGGTTTTTCTGCTAAAACTAATATCATATTCTTATCCTTTAATTTTTTCTTTATTGTATCATAATGTGTCAAATTAATAAATAAATTTTCAAAATACAAAAAGAAACCTGACGGTTTCTTCTTAAAATTTATATATTATAATTCCCCTTCTTCTTCCTCTTCGTCTTTTTTTCTGTTGTTTTCTGTTTTAATATGTTCTAACTTTGTAACTGATACTTCATAGGCAGTCTTAGTTTCATAGGATTCATGCTCGTTTTTCTTTTGATATTTCCTGCTTTGTATTCTTCCCCATAATTTCACATGATCGCCAACTTCTAATTTTTCACAGTACCTTGCATTCCTCCCCCATGCAATGCAAGGTATGTAATCGGACTTGTTGTATGAACGGTTAACTGCAATAAGCATATCCGTTATTTCTCTGCCGAATGGAGTTGTTCTGAATTTAGTTTCCTTACATAAAAATCCGTTTAAAAACACTTCATTAGGATGCCTTTTCATTTCCTCAAGTTCATCATCATCAGGTACATATATATCTCTGACAAACACTCGCAGTAACAGCTTGTTGTTAGCATCTTCATATCTGTTGTAAGACCTGAACTGCCCTTCAATTACTATGTAATTTCCGATGTCCATATTTATATCATTTATTATCCTTTCGGAAATAATTACAGGCAGTAAATCCCTTGTATCGCTTAATCTTGGGACTTCTATAAAGAATTCGTAAAATTTTTCTCCAAAAACTTCATGGCTGAATTCCAAATTGCTGTTTATTTTCCCGACTATTTTTATATAATTGGACTGCATCTGTTTATCATTCATATTTATTTCTTCCCCCTATAATTTGTCTTATATATTTTATTAATATTCAATGAATCATAATATATGCTTTCAAAAGTTAAAAAGTTGTCTATATTTTTAGTTTCCTGGACAATTCGCAATGCAATTTAATAATTTTATTGAAGTTTAAATTTTATTATTATATAATGGGTTGATTACTTAGGTAACATAGCAAAGGAAAAGAAAGGACGGTCACACGTTTTATGAAATTAGGTATAGTAGGTCTTCCCAATGTAGGTAAGAGTACATTGTTTAATGCAATTACATCAGCTGGTGCTGATTCAGCAAATTATCCATTTTGCACTATAGAGCCCAATATAGGAGTTGTTGAAGTTCCGGATCAAAGATTAGATTTCTTAACAAAGATGAGCAATTCAGGTAAGACAGTTCCCGCAGTAATAGAGTTTTTTGATATTGCAGGTCTTGTTAAAGGTGCAAGTAAAGGAGAAGGATTAGGAAATAAATTTCTTTCTCATATAAGAGAAGTTGAAGCAGTAGTACATGTAGTAAGATGTTTCGATGATGAAAATGTAATACATGTTGAATCAACTGTAGATCCCAAAAGAGATATTGAAATAATAGAGTTAGAATTAGTTTTAGCCGACTTAGAGGTAATGACAAAAAGACAAGAAAAGCTTTCTAAGATGGTTAAAAATGATAAATCTCTGCAGATGGAATTAGAATTAGTTCAAAAAATTGTTGAAGGTTTAGAAAATGAAAAACAGGCACGTTATTTAGATTATACAGAAGAAGAAGCAAAACTTTTAAAAATGTTTAATTTAATAACTGCAAAACAGATTTTATATGTTGCAAATGTTGATGAGAACTATCTTGCAGATCCTTCTGAAAACAAATACGTAAATGTTGTAAAAGAGCATGCTTTAAAGGATAATTCAGAAGTAATCGTGGTTTGCGGTAAAATTGAAGAAGAAATTTCAGTTTTGGAAGATGATGAAAAGAAGGAATTTCTACAAGAAATGGGACTTGAAGAATCAGGTCTTGATAAACTTATTCGAGTTAGCTATCATCTTTTAGGCCTTATTAGCTATTTTACAACAGGTCCTATGGAGTCAAGGGCTTGGACAATTGTAAAAGGTACAAAAGCTCCACAAGCTGCAGGCAAAATACATTCAGATATTGAACGAGGATTCATAAGAGCTGAGGTTACAAAGTTTGAAGATGTACAAACTTTAGGCACTATGAATGCTGCCAAAGAAAAAGGCTTAATGCGTCTTGAAGGCAAAGAATATGTCATGGAAGACGGAGATATAGTTTTATTTAGATTCAATGTTTAAAGGTATGGGGACACACCTCTACTTCAAGGATAGTCTCTGCGGGCAAGAGGAATGTCCCCAATTTGGCGAGGGACACACCTCCCCATATTTAAAAAACCTGCCAAGGGAAACGTCCCCATGGCAGGTTTTTGTTTTTATTTTTTATGGATGTTTTTTAACATTTTGAAGAAGTTTTTATCTCTTCTTGCCATTGCTTCTTCGCCCTTGCCGTCAGAGTAATCATACCAACCTTTTCCTGTTTTTACACCAAGAGTGTTGTTATCCATTTTTTCTTGTTGAAGTTTTGTAGGTTCTTTTACATCACTTAAATCATTAAACAAATATGATGAAATATAGTAGAATGTATCAAGTCCACCTAAGTCAGCTGTTTCGAAAGGTCCAAGTACCGGATATCTAAATCCAGGGCCAAATTTCATAGCTTTGTCCACATCTTCTACAGTTGCAACTCCCTCTTCAACAATTTTCAAAGCTTCCCTATAAACAGCAAACTGAATTCTATTTCCGATAAATCCATTTACGTCTTTTAATACTACAACAGATTCTTTGCCTACTTTATCAACTAATTGTTTTAAAACTTCAACAACTTCATCAGAAGTTTCGTCGTTTTTAATTAATTCGATTAAAGGAATAATATGAGGTGGGTTCCACCAATGCATTCCTATAAATCTTGCCTTATTATTTAATTT
>DATESJ010000023.1:0-11272 GCA_035270885.1 Sedimentibacter sp.
CAGAGGTCTTATTGAGGTGGAGAATCCTTCGGAAGTATTTTTGAAGGGAAGGCCTATTGATGCATATGGAACTGTAGTTACGGCCGCCATGGAAGGCACAAGACCCGTTTTAATAGAAATACAGGCATTAGTTACATATTCTCCTGCAGGGTTTGCCAATAGGGTAACAACAGGTATTGACAAAAACAGAGCAGCCATGCTTATTGCAGTATTAGAAAAGAAGGCAGGACTTTCAATACAGAGTACAGATACATTTATTAATGTAACAGGAGGACTGCAGATAAAAGAACCTGCAAGCGACTTAGCAATACTTTGTGCTTTGGCGTCAAGTTTCAAGGAAATTCCTGTTGACTTTAAAACTATATTAATAGGTGAAATAGGGCTTACAGGAGAAATAAGAGGTGTTAATTCAATAGAGAAAAGACTTTTGGAAGCACAAAAAATGGGATTCGAAAGAGCAGTAATAGCAGAAGCTAATTCTGAAGTTGCAAAAGAAATAAAAAACATGGAAATAATTGCAGTAAATAACATAAGAAAAGTAATGGACATTCTATTTTAGGAATTCCAGGGACGGACCTTAAAATTCCAGGGATGTAGAAATCCAGTGATGGACCTTAAAATTCCCACTGAAAATAATATGAGTAAAATAATAAATGCGGAGGTTGAAAATTGTTAAATTTTTTAAGAAAAGAAGGAATAAGTGAAAATCTCATAGAGGAAATTGAAAAGTACAGAAAATTTTATAAAATAGAGCCAAATTTAGATTACAGAATTCCCATTCCAAAATACAACTATTATGGCAATGAAGTGTGGGAACAGGCAATAACAGCACTTATCTGTGGAGAGAATCTGCTTTTAGTGGGCTCTAAAGCTACAGGAAAGAATGTTTTGGCAGAAAACTTGTCAGCAGTATTTGGTAGACCTAAATGGGATATTTCATTTCATGTAAACACAGATTCTACATCTTTGATAGGAACAGATACATTTGAAAATGGTCAGGTTGTATTCAGAAACGGTCCCATATATGAATGTGCAAAATGGGGCGGATTTGGGGTATTGGATGAAATAAATATGGCAAAAAATGATTCAGTGGCAGTATTGCATGCTACATTAGATTACAGAAGAATAATCGATGTACCAGGTTACGACAAAATTAAAATAGATGATGCAAGCAGATTCATTGCAACAATGAATTACGGATATGCAGGAACAAGAGAATTGAATGAAGCATTGACTTCTCGTTTCATGGTAATTAATATGCCTAATATTTCTTCAAGAAATCTAAAAAAATTACTACAAAGAGAATATCCTAATTTAAAAGATGAATATGTTGAACAATTTGCCGGACTTTTCAAGGATTTACAATTAAAAAGCGAAAATTCAGAAATTTCCACAAAATCAGTTGACTTAAGAGGACTTCTCGCTTCAATTAATTTAATGAATAAGGGACTATCTCCCGTTAAAGCATTGCAAATGGGAATCGCAAACAAATCATTTGATGATTTTGAGCGCACACTTGTAGAAGATGTTATCCGTCTTAGAATTTCGGATAGTCTGGAAAGGAATGAAATTTTTAATTGATTATAAACAATATTACAGAAGATAATAAAAGAGCTCTCAATATCATTTGGAATGCATCGGATGATTATTCCATAGCCCCTGAATTTAAAGCATATGACGAAAGTGGAGAAGTAGAGCTTTACTTAAATTATATAATAGGAGCTACTCATAAATATTATGATTATCCGCTTTTAAAAAGTTATTTTAACTATCTGAAAACAGACAGCGAACATGAATTTTACACAAAGTTATTCTGGATAGGTTTAGAACATTGTGCATTTAATAAAGGAAAAAACGAAAGACCTGCCTTAATTAGTCTTCGAAGAAACTATGCAAAAAAGGTTCTAAAAAACGAAACCGAAACTTTAGATGATAATTTATTAAATGTAATAAAAGAAGCTCACTTTAAGAGAGTACTTGGTAAGGAACCTGAAATATCAGGAAATTCTCTCAACATTCTAAATGACCTTGAATTTGATGATAAATTAAGCACTGAAGAAATAATACTTGAAATGAATCAAATTATCAAAACATATTTTAGATTTAAATACGGTCAATACCAAGTAGATAAAACTGAAAATAATAAAAAAGACAAAGCAGCTAAACAAAAACAAACCGAATACGGAGAAGAAAAGTTAAGCGATTCAGAAATGGAAATCATGAATCATTTATATTTGGATTCTGCCGAAACAACGAGACAAGTATATTTCGAAGAATTAAAAGAGAAAACCAGTAAGGCTGTAAGTAAGGTTGCAATTGAAAAAAAGGATGATTCTGAAAGACAATATATCCGCAAATATTTCGGAGCTTCAATTATTTCAGAACAAAAAACTCATTCAATTGAACGCAGTCTTTGTGTGGGTAATCACAAAAATACCCATCTGCATTTTACTCGTGGTGAATTTGATACTGAATTTGGAAATGACGTAAATGCAATTTATTATAATAAAGCCTTGTTAGAGCAAAGAGAAATAAATTTAGAACATTTTAATGCAAATTATATAAAATATAAAAATAGTATTTTAAAACTTACTAATAAAATCAGAAACACCATGTTAGCTTACTTTGAATCATATACCGGCAGGTCTGAAGCAGGGAAATTAAATGCTCCTAAAATCTGGCGAAACATTTATGTAAATGATAACAGAATATTTACAAAAGTATATAACAATGATATAGGTAATATTTCTGTTGATATTCTCCTTGATGCTTCTGCATCTCAACATGAAAGACAGGAAACAATTGCAGCTGAAGGCTACATCATTGCTGAGAGCTTCACCCAATGCCAAATTCCGGTAAGAGTATGCTCATTTAACAGTTTAAGAAATTATACAGTAATGAACATTTATCGTGACTATGAAGAAACAGATAAAAACAATGAAATATTTAACTATAAAACTACAGGCTGCAACCGTGATGGATTAGCCATACGAACAGCATTACACATGTTGGAAAGCAGCAATTACTATAACAAAATCCTTATAGTTTTATCAGATTGCAAGCCTAATGATACTCAATGCATTCCTGATACTGGTATAAAACCGGAACAAACTAAGTATGCGGGAGCTACGGGAATAATCGACACAGCCTATGAAGTAAAAAAGGGTATAAATAATGGCAATTCTATCCTATGTGTTTTCACGGGAGAAGATGAAGATATAAAAACAGCAAAAAAGATATACGGACACAACTTTGCCCGTATATATAACCCCGCAAGATTTGCTGAAATTGTAGGGGTCCTAATGCAAAACCAACTCAAAAACCTATAAAAGAATTCTGGGGACGGACCTTAAAATGCCAAAATGGCATTCTAAGGTCCGTCCCCAGAATTCTGTTAGTGCACTAATGCGTTTTGGTTTCTTTTTTCTAAGAAGTCTTTTGCAACTTGAGGGAATAGTGCGTAGGATAAAACATCTTGCTCAGATTGTGCCAAGTATCCTATCTCTTCCCTTAATTGTTCATAGCCGTCTCCTAAAAGGTCTGCCGGACGAACTGTTATTACTTCTTCATCTCCTATAATAAGATTTCTAATTTCATCTGATATAGGGGATGCGGGCTTGCCGTACATTCCTCTCACATAATTTTTAATCTCTGTAGGGATTATTTTGTATCTACCGCCAGAAATTACATTGAACACTGCTTGAGCGCCTACCATTTGGCTCATTGGAGTAACTAATGGTGGATATCCCAATTCTTTTCTAACACGCGGAACTTCAGCCAAAACTTCTTCAAATTTATCAGAAGCATTAAGTGACTTCATTTGAATAAGCATATTTGAAAGCATACCTCCAGGTATTTGATATAAAAGAGTTTTCGGCTCGGTCATAAGTACTTTCATGTTGAATGTACCATTTTGTTCATATTTTTTCATAACAGATTTAAAATACTCTGCAATATTATTTAAACTTTGTAAATTAAGCTTAGGATCTCTTTCTGTGTCTTTAAGTGTAGAAGCAAGAGATTCAGTTGCCGGCTGGGATGTTCCTGAAGACAAAGGTGATATAGCAAGATCAACTATGTCGATTCCAGCTTCTATAGCTTTTAAAACAGACATTTCTCCGATTCCTCCTGTACAATGATTATGAAACTCTATAGGAAGATCTGTAATTTGTTTTATGCATTTAAACAAATAATAAGCATCATAAGGCAATAATATACCAGACATATCCTTTATACATATGGAGTCAGCACCTGCATTTTCAAAATCCTTTATTAATTTTATATAATATTCTTTTGTATGTACCGGACTTGTTGTATAAGATATGGCGCATTGGCAATGAGCGCCTTCTGATTTTATAGTGTCTATGGATTTTCTTAGATTTCTTATGTCATTAAGGGCGTCAAATACTCTTACAATGTCAATTCCTTCATAAATTGCATTTTTAAGAAATCTTTCAACTATATCATCAGGATAATTTTTATAACCCAATATATTTTGACCTCTTGAGAGCATTTGGAGTTTAGTATGTTTAACATTTGCTCTTATTTTCCTAAGTCTTTCCCATGGGTCTTCATTTAAGTATCTTAAGCATGTGTCAAATGTAGCCCCTCCCCACACTTCCATTGAATAATATCCTGCATTGTCCATCTCTGAAAGAATAGGCAGTATTTCGTCTGTTGTAAGTCTTGTTGCTATCAATGATTGATGACCGTCTCTAAGTGACGTTTCTGTGATTTTAAGTTTTGTCATATTTTCCTCCTCGTTAATTTTTAATGTAAAATTCATTTTTTCTTTATAATAATTGCAAATTTTAAATATATGGCGTATTATATTAAGTATTATTAAATTTAATTTGTTATTGCATTATTCTTTTCCTTGATATGAATTATATACTTATGATATAATATCATAAGAAATAAGCCTTGTATATAATAATTTGAAAGTAAAATAGTTTGATTATGAAAGTACTTTATTTTCATTGAAATTTAGCGATTGTATGGTTCGTTATTTTTATAACACTATACATATAATAACATGTAATTGATTGATTGTACATAATTTAAATAATTGTTATTGCTATAATACATTTAATAAAGCAAATGTTTTTAAAAAATACTTAATATAATTAGGCGGTGCAAAATGGATCAAACAGATTTGAAAATTATAAGCATATTGCAACAAGATGGAAGAATTTCTATGAAAGAATTAGGTAAGGTTGTATCATTAAGTCCTCCAGCTGTAGCAGAAAGAGTGAAGAGATTAGAAGATACAGATGTTATAGAAAGATATAAGGCAGTTATTAATAATGAAAAAGTAGGCAAGCCTATCAGTGTTTTAATAAATGCGTCTGTAAAGCCTGAAAAACAGGAAAGTTTCCTTAAATTTGCAAATCAAGCAGATGAAATAGTTGAATGTCATCATGTTACAGGACCACACAGTATGATTATGAAAGCATACTTAAGAGAAATGACTCACCTAGAAGAATTAGTAGGAAAAATTCAGTTTTATGGCAATACAGAAACATTTATTATAATGTCAAGCCCCATAGATGGAAAAGAGATATAAGATGCCAAAAGGTATGGGGACACACCTCTATTATGGGGAAAGTCTTTGGGGCAAGAGGAATGTCCCCGAATATATATTTTGGTGAATGAGACTGAGAGATGCCCTACTTTCTGGTTTTAACATACAAATAAACAGAAGCAGACAATATCAAAAGCCCTCCGGCAACTGATAATGCATCGGGTATTTCTCTTAAGAATATAAAGCCCAGCACTGATGAAAAAATAATATTTGAGTAATCATAAATTGAAATTTCTGATGCAGGACAGCCCTTGTATGCAAAAGTAAGAGCAATTTGCCCTAAAGCTGCAAGTATTCCGAGAAGCACAAGAAGAATTAATTCATAAATATTTGGTAATACAAAATTAAAAAAGAAAAATGGTAGGCAACTTAAAGAAGAATAAAAAGAAAAATAAAATACGGTAGTATAAACACTTTCCCTGTCATCTATTAGTCCTATGAATATATAGGCTGCTCCAGACAAAATGGCTGAAGTAAATCCTGCTAAAGCTGGAGTGATAGATGAATTAAACTGTGGTTTTATTACTAAAAGTGCTCCAATTACAGATACTACCAATACTTTTATTTTAATTTTATCTATTTTTTCTTTCAAAAAATAATGTGCCAATATAATTACAAAAACAGGGGATAACTTATTTAGTATGGCAGCATCAGCTGCCAACATTTGTGATGTGGCATAAAAGAAAAGTATTAAACCTGTAAACCCGAATAAATAACGACAAAAAAGATATTTTCGGTTTTCTTTTGCTCCAAAAAAAGACAAATTATTTTTCTTTATTATAAAATAAGCAATTATGAGACTTATAAAATTTCTAAAAAAAACTTTTTCCATCAGAGGAATTTGAGGCAATAATTTAACTATTATCTGCATTGATGAAAAAGTAAATGCAGAAAAAAGCATTAAAATTACAGGATTCTTTTTAAGGGTCATATTGTACTCCATTTCAGCCATTTAATTTAATATGTGCAAATAAAAAAGTATTATTAATTTTATTGGTTAATAATATAAATGTAAATGTGGCTGGCAGGGAAATCAATACAGTCAAGAAATTGGGTTAGCTAATAAAAAAGGCATAGAATATTTCAGAAACTATGATATAATAAATTCTAAAGGTTTAAAATCCTTGCGATTTTATAATGTAATGAATTATTGTATTTGTGAAGCAAAACGAATGACGTTTTGCACTAATGATAAAATAAGTAATACGGCAGATTTATAAATTTGACCAAAAGTAAAAAGTTAGAGGGGTACTAAATGTTAAGAATTCAGCAAGTTAAGCTTCCTATAGATCACACGGAGGAAGATTTACTTATAAAAGCAGCAGAAGCATTAAAGGTAAAAAAAGAAGAAATTAAAGAGCTTTCAGTTTTTAGAAAATCTATTGATGCAAGAAAAAAAGATGAAATATTGTTTATATATGCATTAGATGTAGATACATACAAGGAAGTGAAGATTTCCAAAAGAAATAATAATGTTTCAATTATTGAACCCTTTATATATGACGTTGAAGCAACAGGAGAAAAACCTCTAAAAAACAGACCTGTTGTAGTAGGAAGCGGTCCAGCAGGTCTTTTTTGCGCATTGCTTCTTGCAGAAAAAGGTTATAAACCTATTATTTTAGAAAGAGGCAAAAAGGTTAAGGAAAGAGTTAAGGATATTGAAAAGTTCTGGAAGGATGGTTCTTTAAATTTAAATTCAAACATTCAGTTTGGAGAAGGTGGAGCAGGAACATTTTCTGATGGAAAGCTTAACACTTTAATTAAAGATAGATCAAAACGAGGCAAAAAAGTGTTGGAGGAATTTGTTGAAGCAGGTGCTCCAATAGAAATAACATATATAAGCAAACCTCATATAGGAACAGATTTACTTAGAAATGTTCTTGTGAATATAAGAAAAAGAATAATCAATATGGGTGGAACATTCAGATTTGAAGAATGCTTAACAGATATTAATATAAAAGACAATGCAGTTTACCGTATTGTTACTGAAAGTGATATTATTGAAACAGAAATATTAGTATTAGCCATAGGTCACAGTGCAAGAGATACATTTGAAATGCTAAATGATAAACTAAATCTTACGTCAAAACCTTTTGCAATAGGTGTAAGAGTTGAACATCCACAAAAAATGATCAGCGAAGCTCAGTATGGAGAAATGGCAGGAAATCCACTTCTTGGACCTGCTGACTATAAATTTGTTCATAAAAGTAAAAATGGAAGAAGTGTGTATACATTCTGTATGTGCCCCGGAGGTGTTGTAACTGCATCTGCCTCTGAAGCAGGAGGAGTTGTTACAAACGGTATGAGTTTTCATGATAGAGATTTAGAAAACGCAAATTCAGCCGTTGTAGTACAAATAAATCCTGATGATTTCGGAGGAAGTGAAAACCCCTTGGCAGGTATAGAATTTCAAAGAAAATGGGAAAGATTAGCTTTTGGATTAGGGGGAGGAAATTACCGTGCTCCTGTGCAGCTTTTCAAAGATTTTAAGGAAAAACGAGTTTCCCAAAGCTTTGGAGAAATTTATCCCACATATAGACCTGGTTCAACTTTTGCAAATCTTTGGGATTGCTTGCCGGATTATGTGTGTGAAAGCTTAGTTGAAGGAATAACAGCTTTTGGAAAGCTATTAACAAATTACGACAGACAGGATACACTACTTACAGCAGTTGAAACAAGAACATCATCACCTTTAAGAATAACAAGAGATGATGATATGCAAAGCAATATAAAAGGAATTTATCCATGTGGCGAAGGTTCCGGCTATGCAGGAGGAATTATGTCTGCATCTATTGACGGACTAAAAGTTGCTGAACAAATAATAAAAACATATAAACCTATACAAGAACGGGAATAAAGTATGAAAACAGCTGTAATCGGCGGAGGCGCATCAGGTTTAATGGCAGCGATAGCTGCAGCTAAAAATGGTGCCCAAGTAACTATTTATGAAAAAATGAATAAGGTTGGAAAAAAAATCCTGGCAACAGGAAACGGCAGGTGCAATTATACAAATATGAATCTGTCATTTGAATGCTATCATAGTAATAACATAAAGATAGCAGAAGATGTTATGGAATTTTTCGACTTAAAGAAAACTCTTAATTTTTTTGAAGATTTAGGAATTCAACCATATATTGATGGAAGTGGCAAGGTATATCCTAATTCCCTTCAGGCATCAAGTATATTAGATGTGCTAAGATATGAAGCTCAAAGACTTAAAATTGAGGAAATTACAGACTTTAATGTTACTGACTTAAGAAAAAGTAAAGATAAATTTAGTATTATTGGGGATGATACAATTACTGCAGATAGGGTTATTTTGACAACTGGAGGCAAAGCAAGTCCACAGCTTGGGTCTGACGGCAAAGGATATGAAATAGCCAAGTCATTTGGTCATGATATTATTGAACCTTCACCTGCACTTGTACAGTTAAAATTAAGCGGCAAGTATTTCAAAAGAATAGCAGGAATAAGATTTGACGGTATAGCAAAAGCCTACGTTGGTGATAGACTTATAAGAGAAGAAGAGGGAGAAATACTATTTACCGATTACGGTATATCAGGACCTCCCATTTTGCAATTAAGCAGGAAGGTTATTGAAGAATTAAATAATAATAGAAAACCTTGCTTATTGATAGATATGTTTCCTAAGTTTTCAAAGGTTCAGCTTTATGACATTCTTCAGGACAGATTCAGGAAAATAGGCTATAAAACAATGGAAGATGGATTGATAGGATTTATTAATAAAAAATTTATTCCTGTAATTTTATCTGAAGCAGGTTTTCAAAATTTAAACAAATTATGTGGTAGTTTAAATAAGAAAGAAATATTTAAAATAATAGATGTTTTAAAAGAATGGAAGTTTTTAGTTACTGGACATAATTCTTGGCAACATGCACAGTCCACAGCAGGGGGAGTTAAACTTACTCAGGTGAATCCTAAAACCTTAGAGTCACTAAAAGTAAAAGGCTTGTATTTTGCAGGTGAAATACTTGATGTAGACGGAGACTGCGGAGGATTTAATTTGCAATGGGCATGGAGCTCAGGTTACACTGCAGGTCATTTCTGCTCTATTAAATAATTCAATAATACATGGAAGGATATAAAGATGAAAAGTTTTTTAGAAAAAATATTTGGCTCATACAGTACAAAGGAAATTAAAAGATTAGAGCCAACAGTAGATAAAATTTTATCTCTGGAAAAAACAATGGAAAATTTAACTGACAGCCAGTTAAAGGATAAAACAAAAGAGTTTCAGCAAAGACTTAAAGATGGTGAAACAAAGGACGATATAATGCCTGAAGCTTTTGCTGTTGTAAGAGAAGCTGCCTGGAGAGTATTAGGGCAAAAGCATTACAGGGTACAGCTATTAGGAGGAGTTGTCCTTCATCAGGGCCGAATAGCGGAAATGAAAACAGGAGAAGGTAAAACATTAGTTTCTACATTACCTGTTTATTTGAATGCACTTGATGGAAATGGGGTACATGTTGTAACAGTAAATGATTACTTAGCAAAGCGTGACGCCGAGTGGATGGGTAAGGTCCATAATTACTTAGGTTTATCCATTGGCTGTATAGTTCATGGCATAACAAAAGAAGAAAGAGTAAATGCATATAAAGCAGACATTACTTATGGTACAAACAATGAATTTGGATTTGATTATCTAAGAGACAACATGGTTATCCGCAAGGAAGAAATGGTTCAAAAAGATTTAAACTTCTGTATTATAGATGAGGTTGACTCTATATTAATAGATGAAGCAAGAACTCCACTTATCATATCAGGAGAAGGCGAAAAATCTACCTCCATGTATGAATTTGCAAACAGTTTTGTTTTGACTTTAAAGGGAAAAATCCAAACGCCTGAAGATAAGAAATCCAAAATGGATTATATGATGGGTGATTTTGAAGAAGATGATACTGTTGATTATATAGTTGATGAAAAAGCAAAAAATGTTACCCTTACTGCAAGAGGTATAAGCAAGTCAGAAAAATATTTCAATATTGAGAATTTAGCTGACCAGGAAAATATGGAAATTTCACATCATATAAATCAAGCTTTGAAAGCTCAAAATACAATGAGAAAAGATATTGACTACATTGTAAAAGATGGAGAAGTTTTAATAGTTGATGAATTTACCGGACGTATAATGTACGGTAGAAGATATTCAAATGGACTTCACCAAGCAATAGAAGCAAAGGAAAGAATAGAAGTAAGAAAAGAGTCAAAAACACTTGCCACAATAACATTTCAAAATTACTTCAGAATGTATAAAAAACTCTCTGGTATGACCGGTACAGCAAAGACAGAAGAAAATGAATTCAGAGAAATATACGGTGTTGACGTTATAGAAATTCCAACTAACAAGGATGTTGTAAGAGATGACATGCAGGATGTAGTATACAAGGGTGAAGTTGGAAAGTTTAATGCTGTAATTAATGAAATAGCCGAAAAACACAAAACAGGCCAGCCTATATTAGTTGGTACAATTTCTATAGAGAAATCCGAATTATTAAGTAAATACTTAAAAAAACAAGGAATTAAGCACGAAGTTTTAAATGCTAAGCAACATGACAAGGAAGCAGAAATTGTTGCTCAGGCAGGACGTCTTGGTTCTGTTACAATTGCCACAAACATGGCAGGTAGAGGTACTGACATTGTTCTTGGTGGAAATCCGGAATTTATTTC
>DATESJ010000024.1:0-5576 GCA_035270885.1 Sedimentibacter sp.
AGCAAGGGTGAAAGGATTTGTAATAAACAAGTTTAGAGGTGATGTTAATTTACTTACACCAGGACTTAAGATGCTTGAGGAAATTACAAATGTTAATGTTTTGGGGGTAGTTCCTTATATGAATGTTGACATAGAAGATGAGGACAGCCTTTCTGAAGCTGAAAGAAAAATTGCTAGTAAAATTAATTTAGCTAATCCTCTAAATGACCTAAAAGATTTTGATTTAAAAAGATATAAGGAAGGCCAGTATGATATTTTAGCAACTTGCTTTAGAAAGTCTATTGATATGGACAAAATTTATGAAATAACCGGTATAAAGAGATGAAGGTAGATATTTATGCTTTTTCTTCATCAGGGGCAAAGCTGTGTGCCGAAATCATTGAAAATATGAAGGAAGATTTAGTGGAGGCATTTGTTCCTGAAAAGTATGCGAATTCGGCCAAGTATGTAAAGGTAAGAGCATATAATTTGTACAAAAGTACAGAGAAATCTTTTGAAACCGCCGACTGTATTATATTTATCGGTGCAGCGGGAATTGCAGTAAGAGCAATAGCTCCTTTTGTAAGAAGCAAAAAAACAGACCCTGCAGTAATATGTATGGATGAAAGAGGGATTAATGTTATTTCTCTCTTAAGTGGTCATATTGGGGGAGCCAACAGGATTACACATCAAATAGCATTAATGGTAGGTGGTAATCCAATAATTACAACAGCAACTGATATTAATGACAAATTTGCCGTGGATGAATGGGCTACAAGGAAAAATCTTCATATAATGAGTTTGAAAAAGGCAAGGGACATGGCAGCATACATCCTTGAAAACGAGAAAATAGGACTGATAAGCGATTTTGATGTAAGGGGTGAACTTCCCCAAGAGTTTGATAGAAATGAAAAAAACAAAGGAATATGCATAAGCTACAATAGCAATAAAAAACCTTTTGAAAACACTCTTAATTTAATTCCTAAAAATATTTCTGTGGGAGTGGGATGTCGCAAAGATGCAAGGTACGAAGATATATATGAAGCAATAAAAACGGTTTTATCAAACAACAATATTTCGCATTTTGCAATTAGAAATTTAAATTCCATAGATTTAAAAAAGGATGAAAAAGGACTTATAAGAACAGCAGAAATTTTCAAGGTGCCTTTCATAACTTATACAAAGGATGAATTAAATACAGCAGAGGGAGAATTCACCAAATCCGATTTCGTTAAGAATGTTGCGGGAGTTGACACTGTTTGTGAGCGAGCAGCCTTAATGGGGAATTCGAAAAAATTAATTATTACAAAAACTATTATAAATTCAGTTGCAATTGCAGTGGCTAGAGAAGATTATACTGTGGATTTTGATTAAACAACTGTAAATGGAGGACAAGTGAACAATATTAAATTTGTGGAGCCCCACAACATAGAAAAACGAAGCTTTGAAATTATATCAGAGGAAATTGGAAGTTTAAAATTAGATTCCCAGGAGGAACCCATAATTAAAAGAGTTATCCATACTTCTGCAGACTTTGATTATTTAGACAACCTATGTTTTTCCCAAAATGCCATAAGTAAAGCTAAAGCAGCAATAAAAAATGGTGCCACCATAGTTACAGATACAAATATGGCATTGGCAGGAATAAATAAAAAGACAGCTTCAAAATATAAGGTAGAAGTTAAATGCTTCATGGCTGAAGAAGATGTAGCTAAGGAAGCAATAGAGCGTGGTGAAACCAGAGCAACTATATCAATGGAAAGGGCAGCAAATATCAAAGGACCTATAATAATGGTAATAGGAAATGCACCAACGGCTTTGATAAAGCTTTATGAACTCATAAAAGATGGAAAATTCAAGCCGGAAGTAATAATTGGAGTACCGGTTGGTTTTGTAAATGTTATTGAAGCAAAAGAACTTATAATGACTTTGGATAATATGGAATATATAGTTGCAAAAGGTAGAAAAGGCGGAAGTAATATAGCTGCTGCCATATGCAATGCCCTTTTGTACAATATTTAAGAGCGATTCTGTGCCCACTGAAGTTGAAATGACCACAACACTAATAGAAGTGGGGTCTTAGATAATTTGGTAAAAGAATTGTTTCAAATTTAAGACAAGAATAGGAGATAAAAATGATATACGTAATTGGTATAGGACCAGGCGGTTATGGAGCAATGACATATGACGCTGTAACAGCTATTGAAAAATCTGAGTTTATTGTTGGATATAAAACATATATTGATTTAATAATGGATTTAATAAAAGACAAGAAAATAGTATCTAACGGCATGAAACAAGAAATTGACAGGGTGAAAAGAGCTGTGGAAATTTCAAAAGATGGACATACTGTTGCTGTAATAAGCTCTGGAGATGCAGGAGTATATGGCATGGCAGGCCTAGTTATAGAACTTTGCCAAGGGGAAGAAGTACAGATTGTTAGTGGAGTAACAGCTTCAACAGCGGCCTCAGCTCTTCTTGGTGCTCCCCTAATGCATGATTTTTGCCACATAAGTTTAAGTGATTTGCTTACTCCCCTTGATCTTATTTATAAAAGAGTTGATTTGTCATCTCAAGCAGATTTTGTAATTTGCTTATACAATCCAAGAAGCAAGGGACGCCCTGATTATTTGCTCAATGCAGTAGAAATTATGAAGAAATACAAAGCTGGCACAACACCTGTTGGAATAGTGAGAAATGTTTCAAGAGAAAATCAGGAAGTAATCATTTGTACATTAGATACAATAAATTATGAAAAGGTTGATATGTTAAGCATAGTTATTGTGGGAAACAGTTCATCCTATATAGCAAATAACAAAATAATCACAAAAAGAGGATATGAAGTTGAATAGAAGCTCTCACGTATAGAAGTAGAGGTCTTGGGTAATTTGAAAATTTAA
The DNA here is from genome assembly GCA_035270885.1 of Sedimentibacter sp. GTDB lineage: Bacteria > Bacillota > Clostridia > Tissierellales > Sedimentibacteraceae > Sedimentibacter. The sequence goes on from DATESJ010000024.1 coordinate 2,880, forward strand.
TTAAACATAAGGAGAAAAAAGTGAAAAATAATAAATTGTTTATAGGGCTTGCAGTAATGCTAATTATATTATTATCAGGATGCAGTAACAAAAATTCGGAAGAAATTAAACCAGAAAATGATCAAACTAGTGAAACATTGAATGAAGCTAATGAAAAAATTAGTGTAATAGTTTCAGAATATGGAATTGATATAAATGAAGATAATGTCGTGTTTACAGATTCTCAGGGTAGCGAAGTAACAATATCAAAAAATCCCCAAAGAGTAATTGTTTTACAAAACTCTATTCTTGAAATATGGGATGAAGCAGGTGGTATTGTTGTAGGGAAAGTTGAAGAGTCACAAGATAAAATTGTAGAGAATGCTGCTTCGGCGGAAGTTGTTGGAGGAGTAGGAGCACCAAGTCTTGAAAAAATACTTTCATTAGAGCCTGATTTGGTTATTGCTGCAAGCAGCTATACAGGTCAGCGAGAAATTATCCCTGTTTTACAGCAAAGCGGCATTGAAGTTATAGCATTAGACATTGATTTATTGGAAGATTATTATAGAACGGTAAGGTTGTTTACTGCAGTAACTGGTAGAGAAGACTTGTATGAAAGCCATATCAATAAGGTCCAAAAGGGTGTGGATAATATATTGGCTAAGGCTCCGAAAGATAAAAATTACAAAACAGTAATACTATATGCAACAGCAAAAAGCGTAACAGTGAGAGATTCAAATTCAATGGTTGGTGAAATGCTTAAAGATTTAAATACTTTAAATATATCCGATGCTGCTGACAGTTTAACAGATACAAAAACATTCAGCATGGAAAGAATTCTGAAAGAAGATCCGGATTTCATTTTTGTGCAAACTATGGGAAGTGATATGGAAAAAATTGAAGAAAAGTTAAAAAGCGATGTGTTGGATAATCCTGCATGGGCTTCACTAACAGCTGTAAAAGAAGACCGCTATAATATTCTTCCAAAGGATTTATATTTGTATAAGCCAAATAATAGATATCCTGAGGCATATGATGGATTAGCTAAAATTCTATATCCAGAAGTATTTGAAGAAAATTAAGGATTACAAGACTTGTAAGAGGAGTACAAAATGAAATATTGCACTACAAAAGATAAGGAAAAAAATAAAGGGTTAATTTTAGCATGTTTTATTTGCCTTTCATTTATCAGTTTTTTAATAAGCATGTCCAATGGGGCAGTGAACATTTCCATTAATGAAATTATCAAGACAATATTCGTCAATGAATCCACTGTTAACTATCAAATTATTTGGAATGTAAGACTTCCAAGAACTATAACAGCTTCTTTGGTAGGGACATGCCTTGCTCTTTCAGGGGCAATTTTGCAGGGGATTATGCGAAACCCATTAGCTGGACCAAATACCATAGGTGTTTCATCAGGAGCAGGTTTATTAACTCTTATTGTTTTGATACTTTTCCCCGATTATTACAAATTAGCCCCCATAGGTGCCTTTGTTGGAGCTCTTCTTGCAACTTTGTTTATATATTTCTTATCCTGGAAGGGAGGGGCAGCACCTATGCGGCTAATTTTAGCAGGAGTTGCAGTTTCTTCCCTCCTAGGTGCAGGGAACAACATTATTATGACATTCTACCCGGATAAAGTTTCCGGAGTGATTGGATTTATGGTAGGAGGGCTATCTGCCGTTAATTGGAAGCATGTAACCATGATTTGGCCATATGCAGCCTTAGGTATTACTATGGTGCTATTTATACCAGGCAGATTAAATATCCTTATGTTAGGCGATGAAGTTGCAATTGGACTAGGGGTGGATGTAGAAAAAACAAGATTTTTGTTTATAATAGTTTCGTCACTTCTTGCAGGTTCTGCAGTAAGCGTAGTTGGACTGTTGGGATTTGTAGGACTTATAGTGCCTCACACTACGCGAATTTTCATTGGGTCAGACTACAGATACCTTTTACCGGCAACTATTTTCACAGGGTCATCCACGGTACTAATTTGTGACACTTTGGCAAGGGTGCTTTTTGCCCCAATAGAAATACCTGTTGGAATAATTATGTCAGCTTTGGGAGCACCTTTTTTCTTATATATGTTAAGAAGCAGAGGAGATTATTAATGAATATAAGCGTAGAAAATTTAAACGTAAATTACTGTGATAAGGAAATTCTTAAAGATGTTAGTTTTCAGGTCAAATCAGGAGAAGTTATAAGCATAATCGGTCCTAATGGTTCAGGAAAATCAACTCTCATCAAAGCCTTAAGTAGATGTTTGAGACCTGTAAAAGGCAATATTCTTTTTGATAAAAACAATATAAATACTATTAATACAAAGGAAATTGCACGAAAATTATCTGTTCTTCCTCAAGAAAAAAACATATCATTAGATATTTCAGTAGAAGAGTTAGTGTCTTATGGAAGATTTCCGCATCTTAATTTTGGTGGAAAACTTAAAAAAGAAGACAATGATATAATATCTTGGGCTATGGAAAAAACAAGACTTGAAAACATGAGAAAAAGGCTTGTTCATACCTTGTCCGGTGGTGAAAGACAGAGAGCATGGATAGCCATGTCTCTGGCACAAAAGCCTCAGGTAATGATATTAGATGAGCCTACAACATATCTTGATATATCATATCAGCTGGAAATTTTAGAGCTTATAAAGGAATTAAACGATACATTAGGGATTACTGTAATTATGGTCTTGCATGATTTAAACCC
>DATESJ010000025.1:0-3131 GCA_035270885.1 Sedimentibacter sp.
GATAAAATATTTTCTCTGTGGGAAGGAGAATTCATCCATTCATTGACTACTATTTCAGGAGTATCCTGTCCAGATGCTATATTTTCACCCCAAAAAGACCATGTGATTCCGTATCTTAACAGCATGTCACCTGCCATACCGTAAGTTGGTGAGTTGTGGGCAAAATAATTATAATCAGCCATATCTTTTGATTTTAGCCTGGCTACATCTGAAATTTTGTTGTCCATATATAGAGAATCTAATCCTGCTTTTGCTCTCTCACCATTTACTAATTGGACAACCCTTTGCTCATAGCTTGATGGTGCGTAACTGCCAAATGCAAATGCAAAAGGAGATACTGCCATCAATAGAATCAAAACTAATGCTGCTACCTTATTTCTCATACAACCTCCTTTTAATCTGAAACAAAAATTTGTTTCTATTATATTATTTCAATTAAATTCAAATATATAATTTTATATATTAGCTTGTTTGTTTATTTGTAACATTTTTAATTAATGGAGGATTAATTGTTAGTTTTTTGAAATATTTAAATTATAAAAAAATCTTAACGATGAAAAGTACTATAAGTGTGTATTCATGAAAACAAGTCTGTCAAAAATTTACACATTACTGTATAATGTTAATATTATTATTTGTTTTTAGGAGGGAATTATTTTGTTTAATATTGATTTAAGCACTTCCAAAATGAAAGTTTTAATACTTATGGGAAGTCCACGGCATAAGGGCAATACATATGAACTTTTAAAGCCTTTTATGGAGGAACTTAATTTAAATAATGTTCAACATGAATTAATTTGGCTTTATGATAAAAATATTAAACCTTGCCTTGCGTGCCGCAATTGCCAAAAGGACTGGACAACTTTTGGTTGCCCTATTAAGGACGATGTACAGGAAATATTTGATAAAATAATTGAATGTGATTTAATTGTTTTGGCAACTCCTATTTATTCTTGGTATTGCACTGCTCCCATGAAAGCATTATTAGACAGGGTTGTTTATGGGATGAATAAGTATTATGGTGATGAAAAAGGACCATCTCTTTGGGCAGGAAAAAGGCTGGCACTAATTACAAGCTGTGGCTACAAACCTGAAAAGGGTACCGATTTGTTTGAAGAAGGAATGAAGCGCTACTGCAAGCATTCACAGCTTAAATATGAAGGAATGTTAGTGGAAAGACATTTAGGATATGATACAGAATTTATAACTGATGAAAAGATAGAAAATGCAAGATTGTTCGCTAAAAAATTGATTTAGGGATAGGACATTCCTTGAAAGGAGTGTCCCCATACCTATGTTGACTTATTTGAAGTTATTTTCCTTATCAACTACATTGTTTATTTCCTTATTCAAATTTCTTATAGATTGTTCTCTTCGCAAATTTTGAATTTCCATCTCTGATTTTTTAATCTCATCATCAATTTCATTTATTCGTTTCTCGGTTTCTCTGTAATTATCAATTGTATTGTCAATAGTATTTTTAGTTTTATTTATAAAATCCTGTCCTTTTTTTGAACTGTTTTTTCCCATAACTTCTCCTTTCAGCTTGTGGTATCATTAGTATATGATTTTTTAATTATATAATTCAAATTGGGAAAACTATAAAGACCAGAACTTCATAAAGGATCGTTTTATATACCAAACTATGTTTAAAATTATTGAAGGATTGACAAAAAAATGCATTTTAGAATATTGCCTAAAATGCATTTTATATAGGAAAGGAGAAGTTGAACTAATTTAATTTATAAACTCTAAAAATCTAAGCATACGTTCAATTATAGCTGATGCTTCAGCACGGGTTGCATTTTCATCAGGATCAAATTCTTTTGTTTCTCTTCCCAAGATAATACCTGCATCAGCACAAATAGCTGTACTTTCTTTTGCATATTCAGCAATCGTTGAACTGTCAGTAAACATTGAAAGAATTTGCTCAATATTCTTTGCAGTTACATCAATGTCTGCAAACTTAATAGCATTGTGAATCATTACTGCCATATCTTTTCTTAGAATCTTTTCAGTTGGATAGAATTTACCGTCGCTTCTGCCGTTTATTAAGCCTGCGTCATAAGCTGTAGAAATATCTTCTGCATACCAACCTTGAACATCTTCAAAATTTATGGTTCCTTCTTCTTCGGTTATACCAAGAGCTCTCGTAATCATTACCGCAAATTCAGCCCTTGTAATATAATCGTTTGGTGCAAACAGATTATCATCTTTACCAAAAGCAATATTTCTTGCAGCCAATTTTTCAACGTTCATCTTTGACCAATGGTTAGTTATATCGCTAAATGTTTTAGGATTGTTTACTATAGCGAATATACCGTTACCTCTGTATTTTATAGTTGCATTATCATCATCAAATACAGAAGGAGCAAATGTAAACACTTCATCATCCTCAATTAATTTCATTGCTGTTGTGCTGTATTTATCTAATGTATTTAATTGGTCTATTGTCCGCTCAACATATAAGTCATAGCTTTCAATATTTGCAGTCTTTGTTTTTCCTTCTACAGTTACACTGAAATCAACCAATCCAGAAACCATTTTGCCGCCTAATTTATCAACAGCAGCTATAGCTGAGCCAATTAATTCTTTATCATCAACTTTATCTAATAGAATGTTAACTTTAGAGTTTGCAATGCTATTTGCTTCCTTTAACACCTCTTCAGATTTTAGAGGAAGATTGTAGGATGCTGCATCCCATAAGAGCTGCAATGTGCCTTTAGGGGCCTTATTTGCAATCTGTTTATAGTAGCTTCCCAACAGCCATAGCCTTGCACTGTCTCCAGTCTTTGTTGCCTCAAATGAGTATATGCCGCCATCAGATACCAAGTCGTCTTCATAGATGTTTTTAATAACCTTGCCATCGACTATTATCTGACCTATGATTGTTCTTTCAGGAGCTGAAGCTGGAGTTGGTCGAGGTTCGGATTTCTTTGAAACAATTACATTTGTTATTGCACTAAAAGTAGTAGGAACACTATTTATAGATGTTGTGTAGATAGCGCTTATTGTAGTGCTTCCAACCGACACACCTTTTATTGCACCTCCTGTTGATATTGAAACAATTTCAAGGTTGCCAGATAAGTATATTACTCCTTCGGTGTTTTTCAATGGTTGTTCAGGAATAC
>DATESJ010000026.1:0-2157 GCA_035270885.1 Sedimentibacter sp.
AAAATTATCTGACAAGTTATCACACTTTTCTAGGAGTAGAATAGTATGGTAATGGGCTTGACCCTAAATTATAAATGAAAAGGTGTTATTATGAGCTGTAAAGATTTTAATGGTGTAGCAGGCGCTGGAAGCAGACGTAGATGTGAAGATGTTGCCGGAGATTTTGGCAGAAAAAGATGTAATGAAGTTGCTGGAGATTTCAGTCGTAGAAGATGCGAATGTGTTTTTGAATGTTTGCTTGAATTATTAGAAGATGCTGGAGAAAGAAACAATCATCATTGTTGCCACCGCAACGGTTCATCCGTAAGTCCAAACGGAGGAAGTACTCGTCGTAGATGCGACTGTGACTGTGTATTTGAATGTTTAATTGAATTATTGGAAGATGCTTCAGAAGAAGAATTCTGTAGATGCCCTAGGTAGTTTATATAATAAGTTCAGTACTTTGTGTACTGAACTTATTTTAATAGAGAAATTTCGGTGTCTTTGTCAAAAAGGTGTATTTTATCTTCTTTAAATGTGATTTTTAAGTTGTCCTTTAATGAAGAATCACAATCTGAACTTAATCTTGCTATAAATTTTTTGCCCTGATAATCCATATATACATAAACTTCTGACCCCATATTTTCGCAAACCTCAAGAGTTACATTTAAAGAGTTGCTAGTTGGAACTTCAGTTAGAAGGATATCTTCAGACCGTATTCCCAAAACTACTTTTTTATCTAAATATTTATCTAAAATCTCACTAGCAAACTTTTCGCTTGGCAGGTCAAACTTACTCTTATCAATAAGGGCATAATATTTTTCATCATCTTTTTTTATTGTAGCATCTATAAAATTCATTTGTGGAGTTCCAATAAAACCAGCTACAAATATATTATATGGCGCATCGTATATTTCTTTAGGCTTGCCAAATTGATGGATTTTCCCATCTTTCATTACAACAATTCTGTCAGCCATAGTCATTGCTTCTGTTTGGTCATGGGTTACATATACAAAAGTAGTGCCTAATTTTTTGTGAAGCTTTGCTATTTCTGTTCTTGTAGAAGCTCTTAGTTTCGCATCAAGGTTTGACAAAGGTTCATCTAGGAGGAATGCTTTTGGCTCCCTAACCATGGCGCGACCTAAAGCTACACGCTGTCTTTGCCCACCTGATAGGGCCTTTGGTTTCCTGTTTAGCAAATGCTCAATATCAAGCATTTTTGCAGTATCTGTTACCTTCTTATCTATTTCATTTTTTGAAAGTTTTCTTAAGGAAAGTGCAAAAGCTAAATTTTTATAAATTGTCATGTGAGGATACAAAGCATAATTTTGAAAAACCATGGCTATATCTCTGTCCTTTGGTGCCACAGAGTTAATTAACTTACCATCTATATACAACTCACCTGAAGTTATTTCTTCTAGACCGGCAATCATTCTTAATACAGTTGATTTACCGCACCCGGAAGGTCCGACCAACACAATGAATTCAGTATCCATTATTTCCAAATTAAAATCTTTAACTGCTTCAATGCCTCCGGGATAAACTTTATTGATATCTTTAAGTACTATGCCACTCATAACATTTCCCCCTGCTACATGATAATTTCTATTTCATTTTCTTCTATTAACTGCTTTTCTAAAATATAATTGCTTTTTAGCTTAATATTATTTAAATAAACTTCCTTGTATCCACTTTGATTACCATTATTTTTAATATTTATGCTTAATTTTTTCCCTCTAAATATTTTTTCTATTTTAACATTATCCCAGCTATCCGGTATGGAAGGTTGAATAAGTAGTCCTTTTGCATCGGGACGAATACCCAAAATTCCTTCAACACATCCTACCATTACAGTTGAAGCTGTGCCTGTAAGCCAGTGAACATGGGAACGACCTTGGTAGGGGCTGTCAATACTTTCTGTAAATTGCCCATATACATAGGGCTCCATTTCTCTAATATCTGCAATATCATTTTGATGTGCCGGTGAACTTTGCTTGTAATACTCATAAGCTCTATTTCCATGACCTAACATTGCTTCGGCTAATATTAACCATCCTTGAGGCTGTAAAAAAACACTTCCGTTTTCTTTTGTAGACAAATTATAGACAGTTGATAAAGCTCCAGTGAATCCGTGGTTTTTAAACGGAGGAGCCATAAGCCTTGCACCAAATTTAGTCC
>DATESJ010000027.1:0-3278 GCA_035270885.1 Sedimentibacter sp.
CGCTCGCTTAACTGATAAAATTTATGCTGTAAATGATATAATACTGAAAAGAAAAGACATGAAAACAATACATCTCAATGTATTTATTGCTTCAAACCACTTAGAAAAAATTAGTGGTGATGGATTGATTATTTCTTCTCCCTTAGGAAGTTCTGCGTACAGTAAATCAGCAGGAGGAAGTTTAGTATATCCATCACTGAAAACATTGCAAATAACACCATTATCTCCTATTTTGTCTAATGCTTACAGATGCTTAGAATGCAGTATTATCGTTCCACCTGAATTTGAAATTGCAATATATCCAGAAAGAAGAGATGATTATTATTTAGCTATTTTGGCTGATGGTGAAATTTTCGAGTACGATGAATTAGAACATGTGCATTTCCGCACATCAACAAAAGTAGTAAACCGTCTATCAACTGGAACATTCAACTACTGGGACGTAATAAAAGAGAAGTTCCTCTAATAAAAAAATAACTTAAAAAATGTCCCCATACTTGATGGGGACATTCTTTTTTCTTCCTATTGCGCAGTCTACATTCTAAGCGTAAATTTGCTTCCTACATTAACGGTGCTTTCTACCGTTAATAAATATTTGTGCATATCGGCAATCCATTTAGCAATACTTAATCCAAGACCTGTACCACCTTCTCTGTGTCTTGCCTTGTCTGCCCTATAAAATCTATCAAAAATCCTAGTTAAATCATGTTCACAGATACCAATTCCTGTATCCTCTACAGTTAATATCTTTTTATTCTTATCAGTTTTTAAACTCACTGTTACTGAACCTTTTTCTGTATACTTAACTGCGTTGTCAACTAAAATTACCACTAATCTTCGCATTTTATCGTAATCTGCTTTGATATTTATATTTTCCTCTATATTCATTATGAAATCAATATTTTTGTTCTTAGCAAGAACCTCCATATTTTGGCATACATTCTCTACCACTTCAGAAAATGAAAATTCAGAAATATCCATTTTTCCATCATTGTTATCAGCCTTCGCAAGAATTAATAGTTGGTCAATAAGTTTAGCCATTACCCTGGTTTCTGAATATGCATTATCAAGCCACATTTCGTTTTCATCAACTGTTCCACCCTCATCACTTAAAACAACATCTAAGTTTGTTTGAATAACAGTAAGAGGAGTTCTCAGTTCATGTGATGCGTCAGCAACAAATTCTTTTTGTCTAAGCCACGTTTCCTTTATTGGAATTAATGCCTTACCCGTAAGTACAAAGCTTAATACCAATAAAATCAAAGTTCCTGAAATTCCTATTCCGAACAGTACTGTTTTTAAGAATGACCAAAGTATTTCTTCATTAACAGTGTTCTGATAAACCTGAACTACACTTTGACCGTAAAAATCATTGAAGTGTTTTGTGTAAACTCTGTAATTAAAGCGGCCGATTTTTAAAGTCGTATATGAATCTTTTCCCTCCTGCAAGGCTTTTGAAGCAAGTGATTTTATTTCATTTGCTATTTTTATTTCACCTTCGTCAGCAAGAACAGTTGTTAAATTCTCATCATAAACAATATAACAGGCATCAAGCCTTTTGGAATCCATAAGATTGTTTGGCCTAAGTCTTTTGAATAATGTACCATTATCCAAAAAATAATCTGCATAGGAAGTATTTTTGTAGTTATATATTCTTAAAGCTTCTGTTTGCATTAGTTCTTTATTACCGTCTTCAAATATGATTCTTGTAAATTTATATATACCGGCAGCAACAAAAAACATGAAAAGGATAAGTATTATACCCATGTATGCAGTTAATTTTAAATGAAGTTTCCTAAACATTTATTTCTCCTTAAGCATGTATCCTACGCCTCTAACAGTTTCGATTTTTGCATTTGTATCATCTAATCTTTTTCGTAAATGATGAACATATATTTCAATGTTGCTTTCAAGTATATCAGCTTCAAGTCCCCATATACGGTCAATAATTTGTTCTCTTGTAAATACTTGACGAGGTTTTTTTATGAACATTTCCATAAGCATTGCTTCCTTAAGAGGTATTTTATATTCATTGTCCCTTATATACAAAAGATAGTTTCTAACATCGTATTTTACATCTTCAAATTCGTACATTTCCCCCACAAATTCCGTATCTTTTCTTCTTGCTAAAGCTCTGACCCTTGCTATAAGCTCCTTTGTAGCAAAAGGTTTAACCAGGTAATCATCAGCCCCAGTTTCAAGTCCAAAAACTCTATCATCCACCGTATCCTTGGCAGTAAGCATTATTACAGGAGTTTTTATGCCATCTTTTCTTATTGTTTTTAATATTTGAATACCATCTACTCCAGGAAGCATTATATCTAAAACTATTACATCATAAATATCTTTGCTTGCAAAAATTAGTCCTTCTTCACCATCATTAGCTATGTCAACGTCAATTTTTTGTTTATTAAACAAAAAGCTCAATGCCTGCGTGATTTTCACTTCATCTTCTACAATTAATATTCTCAAAACAAACACCTCCATAAAGCTTTCTTATAAACTTCATTTTATATTGTAAACCTTAAAACTACATTAATATTTTCTATCATATTATCACGAGGATACTTTGTCAAGAAAAACGCAGATGAATGTATCCTCGTGATGGATTATAAATAAGGATTAAAAAAGAAGCTTCTCAAAAATTTTCTCAATTAATGAAAAGCTTCTATTGTTACTATATTTTATTTATTATTTAAGATGTTCAAATGGTTTGATGGTTTTACATCATACCGCCCATACCACCCATTCCGCCACCCATTTGAGGCATCATCTGTTCATTGTCTTTAGGTTCGTCTGCTACTGCTGCTTCTGTTGTCAATAGCATTGAAGCTACACTTGCTGCATTTTGAAGAGCTGATCTTACAACCTTTGTAGGGTCTACAATACCTGCTTCAATCATGTTTACATATTTTTCATTTAATGCATCAAATCCTATACCTTTTTCACTGTGTTTAATTTTTTCTACTATTACTGAACCTTCAAGACCAGCATTTATTGCAATTTGTCTTAGAGGTTCTTCCAATGCTTTCTCTATTATTCTAGCACCTGTCTTAGAGTCTCCTTCAAGTCCTTCAGTTGCCTTAGAAACTGCACTTATTGTTGTTAAAAGCGCAACTCCACCACCTGGTACTAAACCTTCTTCTACTGCTGCTCTTGTAGCATTTAAAGCATCTTCTATTCTTAATTTCTTTTCTTTCATTTCAGTTTCTGTAGCTGCTCCAACATTTATAACTGCTACTCCACCTGTTAATTTAGCAAGTCTTTCCTGTAATTTT
>DATESJ010000028.1:0-12485 GCA_035270885.1 Sedimentibacter sp.
AGTAGATAAATATATCAGGAGGAAAATATGTCAAAGCTTTTTAGTAGTTTTAAAATTAAGGATCTTGAAATAAAAAATAGAATAGTAATGGCACCTATGTGCATGTATTCAGCAGATAATGACGGAATTGCCAATGACTGGCACTATGTGCACTATACTTCAAGAGCAATAGGTGGAGTGGGTCTAATACTGCAGGAAGCAACAGCTGTAGAATCAAGAGGTAGAATATCATCAAATGATTTAGGGTTATGGGATGATAATCAAATAGAAGGTCTTAAAAAAATTGTTGCAGCTGTAAAGAAAAATGGTGCATTAATGGGAGTACAGTTAGCACATGCAGGCAGAAAGTGTGAAGCAGAAAATGAACAGTTAATAGCACCTAGTCCAATAGCATTCAGTGACGAATACAGACTGCCTTTAGAAATGACAAAAGACGATATAAAAACAGTTGTTAACGCATTTAGAGATGCAGCAAAAAGATGCATTGAAGTAGGATATGATATAATTGAAATCCATGGAGCACATGGTTATGTTATAAATGAATTTTTGTCTCCTGTAACAAACAAAAGAACAGATGAATACGGCGGCTCTCTTGTTAACCGAGCAAGATTTTTGAAGGAAGTGCTACAAGCTGTTCGCCAAGAATGGACTATAGACAAACCATTGATATTAAGAGTAACAGCAGAAGATTATGTTGAGGAAGGAAATCATCCTGAGGATTTGGCTGAATTAATTAATTTAGTAAAAGATGAAGGAGTAGATATAATAAATGTAAGCTCTGGCGGCTTGGTAAGTGTTGCTCCAAAAGCGTTCCAGGGATATCAGGTTAAATTTGCTGAGATTATAAAAGAGGGAACAGGACTTCCTGTAATAGCCGGTGGATTGATAATTGACCCACACATGGCTGAAGAAATTCTTCAGAATAACAGGGCAGACATGATATTCTTAGGAAGAGCTTTACTTAGAAATCCATATTGGCCTCTTCAGGCAGACCATGAACTAAGTAATGAAATATCTTGGCCTCAACAATATGATAGGGCAAAATTTCGTAAAAAGTAGCAGATTTTATCTTTATACTTTATTGACTTTGTCCAATACAGGCTGTATTATTATTTTATAGTAAATAAAGATTGTGAGGTGCATTATGCCTAATTTTACAGCCTTTTTATCTTATGTTCTTATAACAACTTTTACACCGGGACCTAACAATATTATGGCAATGTCTAATGCTAGTAGATATGGGTTTAAGAAAAGTATTAGGTTTAATGTAGGAGTATTTTTCGGGTTTTTAATTATAATGAGTTTAAGTAGCTTTTTAAGTGTTTCCTTATATAATTTAATTCCCTCAATAAAACCAATTATGACCTTTATAGGAGCTGCATATATATTGTGGCTAGCCTGGAAAATTTATAGAAGCAAGCCTCACAGCGAAGAGGAAAGCCATAACCCTACCAATACTTTTAAAGCAGGGTTATTGTTACAGTTTGTCAATATTAAAGTAATTATATATTGTATTACAATTGTGTCAACTTTTATAGTTCCGTACTACAAATCTTATTTAGCATTAAGTTTATTTTCTTTATTTCTTCCATTAGTAAGTTTTTTATCCACATGTAGCTGGGCTTTGTTTGGCTCGGTATTTCAAAAGTTTCTTGTTAAAAATGAAAGAACAGTTAATATTATCATGGCATTGTTGCTTGTTTATAGTGCTTTGTCATTTTATTTATAATATTTTTTGGACAGACATCACACTGATGTACCTTGTCCAGGGAGTTTCACGATTTTAAAATTATCTTAAGAGAGGTGTTTAGTATAGATTCAAAAACAATTGAGCAGACAAAAGTAATTTACGGAAATTTAATGCTTCCTGGGCAGGCAAATATTGCTGGCAATGTTCATGGTGGTGAAGTAATGAAAATGATGGATAATGCCGGAGGTGTGGTTGCCCGAAGACATTCCCGCACCAATGTTGTGACAGCAAGAGTTGATGGGCTGGAATTCCACTATCCAATTCATGTAGGTAATTATGTAATGTGTGTATGTCAAATGGTATATGTGGGTGTAAGTTCAATGGAAGTAATGGTTAAGGTCATGGTTGAGGACTTACAAAGTGAATGTGAGCCAAAGGTTGCTTTGACTGGGTATTTTACATATGTTGCAATCGATAATGATGGTAAAGCTACACCGGTTCCATCTTTGAAATTAGTCACAGATGAAGAAGTAAAGCGTAATAATGAAGGTAGGGAAAGGTATTTAAGATATAAAAAGTTAAGGACACAGTAGAGATGGAATTTTAAGGTCCGTCCCTGGAGTTCCTAAAAAGGAGGACGTATGTGGGAAAGAGCAGAGCTTAAATCTTTGGCAAAGGAAGTTTTAAAGAATAATTATTGGAAATCATTTTTAATAAGTCTAGTTTTACTTTTAGCCGGTGGAGATAGCCGCGGTGGCGGTTCATCAGGCAGAGGTGGAGACCAGGTTAGAGAGTGGATCGATTTTTCGGAATATTTTATTATAATTATGGCGGTAGTAGTTTTAATTATTGCATTTCGAATCATAATCGGGTATGCATTAGAAGTGGGATCAAGAAAATATTTTGTGCAGTCAGCACAAGGCAAGGATAATTCAGGTTGTTACAATTTTGCTTTTGCATCAGGAAACTTAACAGGCATTGTCTCCACTATGTTTTTAAGAGGTTTATATACTTTTCTTTGGACATTACTCTTATTAATCCCCGGAATAATAAAATCCTATGCTTATCGAATGGTTCCATATATTTTGTCTGACAATCCTAAAATGGGAGCAGATAATGCCATAACTTTAAGCCGAAAAATGATGGATGGTAATAAATTTGAATTATTTGTTCTTGAATTATCATTTTTAGGGTGGTACCTATTAGGACTATTAGCCTTAGGAGTAGGAATATTATTTGTAAATCCTTATTACAATGCAACTGAAGCACAGCTATATTTGGTTCTCAGGGAAAAAGCCATAGGACTTGGTTATTGTTCTTATGAGGATTTGAATTTGCAGAATAACCAAATTAATTACGATGGTCATTATTGGGAATAAAGCATAAAACATCCCCTATTTGTATATACTAATATACATAGGGGGTGTTTCCTTTGAATCCAATTGAAGTACATTACAAGAATAGCTTTGCCGCAATAAAAATAGGGAACTTTTTATCAGAGTATATAAATAATGCAGCAATAGTTTGTATCGGGACCGACAAATGCATCATAGATAGCTTAGGACCCTTAACAGGAACATTATTAATGAAAGAAAATATCAAGACTGATATTTACGGTACTTTAGAGAAACCTGTTCACGCAATGAATATTAGCGATTATGTAAAAAACTTAAAAAAGAAAAATTATGATTGTATTATTGCTGTAGATGCTTGCTTAAGCAATAAGAAAAATCAAGGAATTATAGAAGTAAGAGAAGGTCCAATTACTCCTGGAAAAGGGATAGGTAAATTCCTGCCGGAAATTGGGGATGTGTCAATAATTGGGATTGTTGATTCCAGTGATAGGGAATTTCACGATCTGGTTCAAGATACAAGGCTTTCTCTTATTTATGATATGGCAGAGATAATTAGTCAGGGATTGCTAAATGCTTATAGCATGCGTACATCTGAAAGTTATGATCAAGCATCAATGAGCAGTTTATAGGACATCCTACCAGCCACGGGGACCAGCCACGGGGACCAGCCACGGGGACGGTTCCGCTGGCTGGTAGGATTTTATTTTAGTAATTTTATGGCTGTTTTTAGCTGTAAATCTTCCATATCATTTTCTGCATATTTTAACAATGAATTGTAAAGTGCATCCTGTGTTGCGAAATCAATGGTTCCGTATGGATATAAAAAGTTATCCTCCTGGAACTTCATAATTTGTTCAAATGACTTTTGGTCATAAACTCCATCCGCTTCAGTTAAGTCATATCCTAATTCCATAAGTATCATTTCAGCAGACAAAATATCAAGACTGACACTTCCTAATTCATGTTTCTTTTCATTGCTAAACTGCGGGTATTTGGAAATATCTATTTTTTTATTTTCTACCATAATATCAGGTGTTATTCCTATTTTATGTACAGGAATTTTGTCAACGGAAAAGTATTCTGCTGTTGTAAATTTAACTCCGCTTCCGTCAATTAGCGGATACAGTGATTGGACAACACCTTTTCCATATGAGTTTGTTCCTACAATTTTTCCTTCATTTTTATATTTAACAGCTCCAGCAAATATTTCTGTTGCACTGGCGCTTCCTTCGTTAATCAATACAACAATTTCATATTTCTGTTCTTTTAGTTTACTTTCATAAATATCTTCCTTGCCAGCTGCATATTCAACATAAACTACAGGTCCCTCAGTAACAAATAAATTTAACAATTCAACAGAAGACTGCAATGTTCCTCCACCGTTGTTACGCATATCTATTACGATTTTTTCTATATTAGATTTATCAAAAAGGGAAAGCTCTTTTTCAACAAGCTCAGCTGTATTGTCAGAAAAACTTGTTACCTTTAAGTACCCTATATTATCATCTAATACTTTTCCTTCAACATTGCTGGTTACTATGGATCTTCTGATTAAATCAAATGATAGATTTTCCTTGCCACGCAGAACTCCTATCTGAACTTTAGTTCCTTCTTCACCTCTTATAAGAAGAGATGCTTGGCTTAAAGTAGCTCCTGTTATGTCATATCCGTCAACAGTTTCAATTATATCACCTGCTTTGATGCCAGCTTCAATTGCAGGTGAGTTAGGTAATGGTGTTACTACCACAACTTGTCCGTTTACATCTAATATTTGAACGCCTATGCCTGAAAATTCACCTGCAGTATCTTCAAGCATTGCTTGATATTCCTTAGGTGTGTAGTATGTACTATAATCATCCAAAACATCAAAGAATCCATCGTAAAGTCCGTTCAATATATCCTCTTGGCTTACTTCATACTGATAATTATCAAGAACAAAATATATTACCTTTTTCATAAATTCTACATCTTCCGTAAATTTATCTTCATCGATTTCAAAAGCCCAGGCGGAAGTAAATGAAATTAGCAACATCATTACTGCAATAAACAAGCTTATTTTTCTTTTCATTATGTACCTCGTTTTTCTTTAAAAGAAGAGGACATACTAATGAATGTCCCCACTTAATATTTATGGTATAAGTATATTTCAAAACAAGAAAACTGTAAAGAAAAACCCTACTTTTTATTGATTTAGAAAATCATAAGCAAATTGTGCAGCTAATGCTGAACCCATAGGAAGTGTGCTTTCATCCACTAAGAAAAATTCGCTGTGATTATTGTGTATTGCGCCAATTTTTTCATTATAACAGCCAATGAATCCATAGAATCCCGGAACTTTTGCCATTAAGTGCGAGAAGTCTTCAGCTCCCATAAGTTTAGTCATAGGTGCCAGAACATCTTCACCATAAAGCTTTACAGCAGCATTTTGAACTAAACTATTTAAATTTACATGTTCATTTATTATTGGGTCTGTTAAATAGCTGTATTCAAGTTTAGCTGTAACACCTAAGGCTATTGCTGTATTTTCAACTATTTTTCTTAATTCGTCTTCCATTAAGTTTCTTATTTCTTTATTGAATGTTCTTGTGGTTCCTTCCATTTCAATGTGATTTGCTATAATATTAAATCTTTGTCCTCCGTTCATTGTTCCAACTGTTACTACAGCAGCGTTAAGAGGATCTTTTCTTCTGCTTACATATGACTGTATATTCATTACTATTGAAGCAGCTGCATACAAGGCGTCATTACCTAAGTTTGGAGCTGAACCATGGGCGGAAGTGCCCTCAACGGTAATTTTGAATGTATCACATGAAGCCATTCTTTCTCCTGATTCTAAGTTGAATTTTCCTGCTTCAACTTCTGACCATATATGGGTGCCATACACAGCATCCACATCATCTAGATAACCATTGTTAGCATAATATTTAGCGCCTAATGCAACTTCTTCTCCTGATTGGAAGAGTAACTTTACGGTGCCTTTTATTTCTTTTTTTAAATCAGATAAAATTTTTGCAGCACCTAATTGCATTGCAATATGTGTATCATGGCCGCAAGCATGCATATTTCCGTTTGTTGAAGCAAAGGGAAGACCTGTCTGTTCTTTTACAGGCAATGCATCAATATCAGCTCTAAGCATGACAGTTTTTCCAGGTTTAGCTCCTTTTATAATGCCAATACAGCCATTATAGTCAGGAAATGTTATTACTTCCATGTCCATTTTCTTAAGTTCTTCAACTAACTTGGCTGTAGTTTCAACTTCGTTCAAACTAAGTTCAGGAATAGTATGAAAAAACCGTCTTTGTTCAATTATATAATCTGTATATTTTTCAGCTAAATTTTTTATCATATATATCTCCAATCTATGTTATTGTTCCAGAAAATCATATGCAAATTGAGCATAAAGTGCAGAGCCTCTGTGAAGGACATCTTCATCAACAGTAAATTTATCATTGTGATTAGGATAAATATAACCTTTTTCCTCATTTTTTGTTCCAATGAATCCATAAAATCCAGGCACCTTTTCCATAAAATACGCAAAATCCTCGGAGCCCATAAGTTTTGGCATTGAAACCATACCTTCTTCTCCATATAGTTTTATTGCAGAATTTTGTACTATTTTATTTATATTGTCGTGTTCATTTATAATTGGTGCTGCATAGTAAGAATATTCCAATTCAGCTTTGCAACCTAAAGATTTGGCAGTTCCCTCAATTATTTCTTTTAAATTTTCCTCTACTATTGCTCTTACTTCTCTTGAGTGGGTTCTTACTGTCCCTTCCATTTCAACATGATTCGCTATTATATTAAATCTCTGTCCGCCTTTTATGGTTCCAATAGTTACAACTAATGGATTTAAAGGATCGTTAATTCGACTTACAAGAGTCTGAATGTTCATAATCATTGATGATGCTGCAATTACTGCGTCCTTCCCAAGATGTGGTGCAGAACCATGTGAAGATACACCTTTTACTGTAATTTTAAAATTATCTACAGAAGCCATTCTACTGCCTGATTCAAGGTTGAAGTATGGTGCTTCAAGGCTACCCCAAATATGCATTCCAAATATAGCATCCACATTATTAAGCACACCTTTTTCAACATAGTATTTCGCTCCATAGCAGGATTCTTCTGCAGCTTGGAATAATAATTTTACTGTACCTTTAAGTTCATCCTTCATATCTGAAAGTATTTTAGCAGCACCTAAAAGCATTGATATGTGTGCATCATGTCCGCAAGCATGCATATTTTTGTTGCATGAAGCATAGGTAAGACCTGTATGTTCTTCTACAGGCAATGCGTCTATATCTGCTCTAAGCATTACTGTTTTGCCTGGAAGGTTACCCTTTATTGTGCCAACAAGGCCTGGATAATCTGAAAATGTCTCTACTTCAATATCTAAACTTTTCAGATCATCTGCAATTTCTTTGGTTGTTCTTATTTCTTCGAAGCTTAATTCCGGTATTGAATGGTAGAATCTTCTACGCTCAATTATATAATCATTGTATTTTTCAGCTGATTCTTTAATGTTCATAATCTACCTCTTTATATTTATTTACAGCCTAAGGATAGTACTTTAGGCTGTATGATGCTGATTAAAGTAAGTTTACAAAAACTCCGGCTACTATTACAGAAGTAATCGTTACTGTAATGAATCCTCCAACTATCATCATTGGAAGCATTTTGCTCATTAAGTATTCATGTTCATTTTTGTTTTCAGCTAATGCTTTTACGCATTCTTCTGTAAGAATATAGTTTGGAGGGAATCCGTAAAGCGCTGTTAATGATACTGCAAATGCCATATTCCAGCTTATGCCTAATATTTTACCTGCTATCATAGAGGTTAAAGCCATTCCGGCAACTCCTATAATTATAATTACTACCATTGGTCCAAGTGCTCCTAATAGGATTTCCGGAGTTGCATCCTTTAATCCTGAGAATACATAAACCATAAGTACAAACATTAGGAATCCATAGGATTTAGCTTTGTTAAGTGAATCTTTTTCCAAGAATCCTATTTCTGTAAATATAATACCAAGTATTAATGCCCATACTGCTTGGTTTAAACCTGTTATAACAGACAATCTGTTTGCAATGTAAGCAACAAAAGTTAATTTAGCTAATATTAATCCTGTAGTTAAATACTTTTCCGGTACAGGTGGAATAAGTTTTTTCTTCTCAACTTCTTCTACTGCAACATTACCTGCTGATGCATCAATTTCTACTTCAGAACCTAATGAAGCTTTGCCAGAACGGAAGTCTGCTAATAATTTTTTACCTTCCTTTTTCAACATAATTGCTGTAAGAGGATAACCTGCAAATCCTTGACACACGTACATAGCTATTGCTAATACTGCTGCTGAAGTAAGGCCTTTTTCTAAAGCTGCCGTATTCATCATTGTTGCAGCAACAATGCCTCCTGTTAATGGTGGCAAGCCTGCTATTACATATTCTTTTCCTACTAATGGAATGCATATAAACCAGCATACTGCAACCATGCCTACCAAACCTGCCAATGTGATTACTATTACCTTCCATTGCTGAAGAAGTTGTTTAATGCTTATGATAGTACCCATATGAGTAATACAAAGCATTATTACAAGTAATCCTCCAAGAGGTGCTCCTAACCCTGCGATAGAAACTATGTCGTTAGGGAAGAATGTCCAATACCCGATAAGAAATAAAATTGCTGTTACGAATACTGAAGGTATCCAAGCTTTTGTTTTCGTTCCTACAAACTCGCCGATATAATATACAGCGGCAATTGTAAAAAGTGCTAAAATGTTGTTCATAAAGTCCTCCTTAATTTTTAATGTTTAGTTATTATATTAACACTTGTTAACCATAACATCAAGTATAACACTATCAGTATTGTTCATACCGATATTTGAAACCTTTGCTAAGTTTTGTATTGTTTTTTCAGGGGTACTACCTAAAATGCCGTTATCTTCAGGTATATATATATTTTCTAAAGCCATTTTCGCAGCATCAACTGCAGCGTCAACTGATATTGATAATTTATATGCGCAACCTAACTTTGCGCCGTCACAAAGCATTCCAGAAACACCTGCTATCATATTGTTTATTGAACCTTTGATTTGATTATGATTTCCACTTAAAAGGTAAGTTAGACCTGCAGCGCATCCTACCCCTGCTGCCACTCCGCAACCACAAACTGGCGAAAGTGCTCCTAAATAAACTTTTACATAAATTGTTACTAAGTGACTTAAGGTCACAGCTCGTAATATTTTTTCGCTTGAAATACTTCTTTTGTTTCCAATATATGATATAGGTATTATTGCTACCAAACCGTGGTTTCCTGAGCCCGCACTGCTCATTACCGGCATAAGATATCCAGACATTCTTGCTTCTGATGCAGCGGCTGTATAAGCCTTAGCCATGGTAAAATCATCGCTTGCCTTTTTATACATATAAGTTCCTAATCCAACTCCAGTATTTTCTTTTAATCCAACGTCAGCAATTCTTAAATTCATATCAATTCCGGTTTGAATAAAAGAAATCTGTTCTATGGGCACAGTATCTACAAAAGTAATTAGTTCATCAATAGTGAAGTTTTTAATTTCATATTTAATTTCACTAATATTACTATTAATTTTTTCTGTAGGTGCATTTTCATCTTTGTTCATCAAAATCTCATTATTTTTGCTTTCATAAATAATATTGGTATGTGCATTACGTATTATAACTGTTGCAGTATCATTATCGCCTATTGCTTCAGCTTTAATATACAATCCTTTATTTTCTGAATTCAAATTCAAGCTAACAATATTTGAACTAACTATTTGCAATGCCTTATCTATGCTGTCAGTATCAACATCTTTAAGTACTTCCAATACATAATCTGATTTACCAATTACTAATGATAGAGCAGCTGCAAATAAAATACCGTGTTCACTTGTTCCCGGAATACCTACACTATAACCATTTTTTAAAATATTCTTATCAACTTCCAAATTAAGTTTTTTAATTTCGGAACCTAAAATTTCTTTAGCTCTTGCCACAGCATA
The DNA here is from genome assembly GCA_035270885.1 of Sedimentibacter sp. Classification (GTDB taxonomy): domain Bacteria; phylum Bacillota; class Clostridia; order Tissierellales; family Sedimentibacteraceae; genus Sedimentibacter. The sequence continues at coordinate 10,071 of DATESJ010000028.1, forward strand.
AGCAACAGCCCCTGGTTCTGTGCATCCCAAGGCAGGAGTAACTTGATTTTTTAGAATGTCAGTTAGAAGTTTAATTTTCATTTATATACATCTCCTGTTCTATTAATACTTTATTATATACATACAAAAAACATGCCAAGAAAATTTCTTTTAAAAAGCGTTGATATATAGCAAATTTTGTTTATATTATAAATTGGTAATTATCATAATTGATAAACCAAATCTATATCAATATATATTTTGCTGTTATTTAAACTTTGCGAACAATTATCAAATTTGAAAGCTATTTATCAAAAATAATAAATATCTTACAAATTTAAAACTAAACTATAGTATATCTAAGCAGTTTGTATTATAATATTTACAGAAGGGTGATGAAATGAGTATTTTATTAAATATAAAGCATGAGCTTAAGCACATTATCGAAGCTATGCATGCAGTAACAAATGTAGATATTATCATAGTTGATGATAAACTTCAAAGAATTGCTTCCACTGTTGACAAGGAATACAGCGTTGGAGCGGCAGCTCCTATTAATTCTGCATTTCATAAATGCATGATGTCAGGTCAACAATTATTTTTGGAAAATCCTAAGGATAGCCCTATATGCTTTGAATGTGAAAATATTGAAAATTGTCAAGAGTTAGTAGAGTTGTGCATTCCTATAAAATTTGGCGGTAAAATTATAGGTGTAATAGGTATGTGCGCTTATGATGAAAAGGCCAAAAAAAATCTATTGATGAATCGTGAAAGCTTCATTAACTTTGAAAGCCAATTAGGCAATATTATATCAACAATTCTCAATGAAAAGAAAACTATGAAAATGTTAGAGTATTCATCTTCTGAAATGATGACTCTTATTAATTCATTAAATGAAGGAATAATAATTATTAATAATAATTATGACATAATTACAACCAACAATTATGCTAATGAAAAGTTAAATATAAACAATTATACTTTAGAATTATGGAGCTTGTTGTCGGAAAAAGTATATAACAATTTTATTTCTAAAAACTTTATTGGCGAAATGGGGCCTGTAAAGCTTAACAATACAGAATTTGTAATAAATGCCAACCCCATTATGGTAAAAGATGAAAGAGAAGGTACTGTAATTGTATTATCTGACTTTAATAAAATGAAGGAATCAGTAATTGAATCCAATAGGAAAAAGGACTTAATTACATTTGATGATATTGTGGGCGAAAGTGAACTCTTAAAACAAGCCAGAAGAGAAGCTATCCAGGTATCTCAAAGTAATGCTTCCATTTTATTATTTGGTGAAACAGGAACGGGTAAGGAAGTTTTTGCAAGGTCTATACATAATTTAAGCACTAGGAAAAATGAAGTATTCATGGCAATAAACTGTGGAGCAATCCCTGAAAATTTAATTGAAAGCGAACTTTTTGGATATGAGAAGGGGTCATTTACAGGGGCAAATATATCAGGCAATCCTGGTAAATTTGAAATATGTAAAGATGGGACACTATTTTTAGATGAAATAGGAGAACTTCCTTTTTCTATGCAAGTAAAATTAAATAGAGCACTTGAAGAAAAAGAAATTGTAAGAGTTGGTGGCAGCACTCCTATAAAGGTTAATCCAAGAATAATATCTGCAACTCATAAATCTTTAACATCAATGGTTGAAAAAAACTTATTTAGAGATGATTTGTACTACAGACTCAATGTTGTTCCCATTAACCTGCCTCCTTTAAGGGAAAGAGGTTATGATGTAATTATTTTGTCCAGATACTTTCTTAACAGATTTAATAATGTATATAAAAAGGAACTAATAGGATTTACTCAAGAGGCTGAACAATTATTGATGAGGTATAAGTTTCCAGGCAATATAAGAGAGCTTAGAAATTTAATTGAATATGCAGTAATATTTGAAGAAGATAGCCATATTGGGGCGGACAACATCAAAAGGAAAATGGGAACATACACCAATGGTAAAAATTTAAAATTACAAGAGATGACAAAGGCCTATGAAAAATCTATAATAAACAGTAAAATTCAAGAACTTGGCGGAGATTTAGATTCAAAGAAGGAAGCAGCTAAACAGCTTGGTATCAGCATTGCCACTTTGTACCGAAAGTTAGAGATGCCCTAAATGAGACTGCGAGATGTCATAACCTACTGCGAAATAAGTTTTTGACTTTATATTGATTATAGGGTAAAATGTTATAATTAGATATGTGAGGTAATAATGAACAGAAATTTAAAAACATCAAGCATTACAGAAGCAGCAATGATAACCGGCATATTGGTTGTAATTGCTTATTTATCTTCATTTGTTTCCATATTAATGTTTTTTTATCCAACGCCTGCAATTATTTTAGGCAAAAGGAAGGGTCTTAAATATGCAAGTTTAGCCTTAATAGCTTCGGATTTAATTATTTCTATGCTTCTAGG
>DATESJ010000029.1:0-7410 GCA_035270885.1 Sedimentibacter sp.
TCTTAAATCTGCTGGAATAATTCTTCCTGCTTCAAGTATTACCACGTCGCCTACAACAAGTTCTTGTGCAGGTATTTCCATTATTTTGCCATCACGTCTTACCATGGCATTTGGACTTGAAAGGTTTTTTAAAGCTTCAAGCGCAGCTTCTGCCTTTGATTCTTGCACCATTCCTATTACTGCATTTATTAACACTACCATTAAGATTATGATAGCATCTGTTACTTCGTTTAATGCAATAGATATTGCTGCAGCTGCGAACAATATGTAAATAAGTGTATCTTTAAGCTGAGCCAAAAACATTTGTACTTTTGTTTTACCTTGTTTTTCAATTAATGCATTTGGTCCGTTTGTTGATAATCTCTTTTTAGCTTCTTCTTGACTTAAACCGGTATTTTGAGTGGTGTTTAAATCAATGCATGTTTCTTTTATGCCTTTTTGGTAATACATAATTTACTCCTTTAGATTATTTATTATACCTTTTATAACACTTAATAAAAAAGACTTTTAGTATACCTTAACAGATATACTAAAAGTCTTGTTACCTAAGTTACCCAAGGATCCTCAGCCAGAATACAAAGATTCAGGGTTGTTGACTGAAAATTTAAAACTACTCCCTTTTAGTAAGATAACTTTATCAAAATTACTATTTATTGTCAAGTCAAATATTTAAATGTTCTTTTTTATTTTTGTATGAATATTATTTAATAAGTTATATGAAATCAAGGAGGCGTTATGAAATTAGGCAAATTACTTAAGTATTCTCTGTTTCTATTTATTTTTTCTTTAATAACCTATTTTATACTAACTGTTTATATATATTATTTTTCAAAAAACCCTAATATAGAAATAGTCTACAGTTTTGTAGTTCCAATTTGCATATTCTTAGTTTCCACTATGTATTCAAGAAGTATTCATGAAAAGGGACTGCTTAGGGGAATTGAAATTTGGATAATATATTTTGCAATTGTATTATTGATGAAAGTTTTATTTAGATATCCTGCTGAAATAAAATTACTTTACAATGGTATTATTCTTATTATGTCTATATTAGGAGGAATTATCGGAGTAAATTTAAAAAACAAAAGAGCCTAATTGTAAGAGAATGAAAATTTACGAAAAAACACTTTAAAATAATCTCTGTTAATGCTATAATTTAGAAAGCTTATAAGGAGGTTCATTATGAAATACATAAAAACATTGAATAATAAGAAATTAACAGACAATATAAGCGTTAAGGGATGCGGAGAATGTCAGACATCATGTCAATCCGCATGCAAGACTTCTTGTACTGTTGGAAACCAAAAGTGCGAGCAGCAATAAGTAATAGTTTAAAGGTGTAAGCCGTGTCATTCTGAACACAGTGAAGAATCTCATGATATTCTTCGCTGTCTTTTTGATGACATATTTTTTAATTTTAGCAAATTCTTGGGAGGAAATATGGTACACGTATATAATATCAAAGATATGTTTTTTGCAATTGATACAAACAGCGGATTGGTACATGCTGTAGATGAGATAATATATGAATTATTGTTAGATGAAATATTTAAGGATAAAAATAAACTTATCAAGTTATATGATAAATATGGAGAAGAAACTGTTAAAGAAGCCATATCTGAAATTAATTATTTAATTGATAATGAAATGCTTTATACTGAAGAAACAAAGGTTGTAAATAAAATTAAACCAGCAATTAAAGCCATGTGTTTAAACATGACCCATGATTGTAACTTAAGATGCGAATATTGCTTTGCATCACAAGGTACCTACAATGGAGAAAAAGCGTTTTTGAGCTTTGAAACAGGTAAAAAAGCTTTTGATTTTTTGGTAAAAAGTTCAGGCAAGAGAAGAAATTTAGAGGTGGACTTTTTTGGCGGCGAACCTCTCATGAATTTTGAAACAATCAAAAAATTAGTTGATTACGGTAGATCCCTTGAAAAGGACAATAACAAACACTTTAGATTTACCATAACAACTAATGGTGTTCTCTTAGATGATGAAAAAATTAATTATATTAATGAAAATATGGACAATGTAGTATTATCAATTGATGGTAGAAAAGAAAAAAACGATAGGATGCGTAAAACAGCAAATGATAAAGGAAGCTACGATATAATTGTAAATAATTTCAAAAGGTTTGTTGAAAAAAGAGGGGACAAGGATTATTTTGCTAGAGGTACCTTTACTTCCTATAATTTAGATTTTTCGGAAGATGTAAAGCATATAAGAGAATTGGGTTTTGATAAAATTTCAGTAGAACCGGTTGTTGCTGCCTCTGAAGAAAAATATGCACTTAAAGATGAACATTTAGATATATTGAAAAAGGAATATGAAAAATTAACTGAATATTTTATCGAATCAAATAAGAGCGATAAAAAGTTTCAATTTTTTCACTTTAACATTGAATTAGATGGAGGTCCTTGCATATACAAAAGGTCCATAGGATGTGGTGCAGGAACAGAGTATGTTGCAGTAACTCCAACAGGAGAATTTTATCCTTGCCATCAATTTGTTGGACAGGAAGAATTTATAATCGGTAATGTGGATGAAGGTATAACAAAAGATGAAATAACAAGTAAATTTAAAAATGTTTCAGTTAATGAAAAGCCTGTTTGCAAAGAATGCTGGGCAAAATACTATTGCAGCGGTGGATGTCATGCCAATGCATACAATTTTAACAAAGATTTCAACATTCCATACAGTGTCGGTTGCGAGCTGGAGAAAAAACGAATCGAGTGTTCTATTTATATTAAAGCCAAACAACAATAAAATTGGGTTAGGGCATCAAATTTATGTTTACATTTAAAAAACAGTGGTAATTATATATAAATCTTAGTATAATGGAAATAGTATTAAATTATATGTTTTAACAAGAGAGGAGTGTTATAATGCAAATTGGTTTTATAGTAATTCTTATAATAGCGATTTTCGTAGCAATCTTTGCCATACAAAATGGGACACCGGTTCCTGTTGATTTGTTTTTTGCAAGATATGAGATGCCTTTAGCTGTAATAATGATGGCTTGCCTTATACTTGGTGCTGTTATTATTTTGATTTTAGGCACTACGAGACAATTTAAGAAAAGATCAGAGCAAAAGGAATTGAAGAACAAAATCAAAGCATTTGAAACAGAAAAAGCTCAAAGTGAAATAAATATTAAGGCTATTGAAAGTGAAAAACAAAATCTTACAAACACAAACGCAGAGCTTAGCACAAAAGTTACAGAACTTAGCACAAAAGTTGCGCAATTGAATGATAAGATTAAATTGCAGGAAAAAGAATTCAATGCAAAAGTCCAAGAATTAGAAACTTTAAAAACACAAACAAGCAGTGAAATAGAAAATGTAACTGAAATTATAGACGAAGGTGTTGCACAAATAAGTGATGAAAACAGTGAAGTTGAAAGTCAATGAATTTAATAATGATGAAATAGAAGAAATCAGCAAAAGATTTAATCTGTTAAAAACATCATCAAAGGTGCTTTTAAACAGAAATATAAAATCTTTTGAAGATATAGAACAATTCCTTGATCCGGACTTCAAATATTTTGAAAGTGCAGAAAATTACAAAGATTTACATAAAGGCTGCCAAAGAATTATTGATGCAGTTAGCAATAATGAAAGAATATTGGTTTATGGCGATTACGACGTAGATGGCGTAACTTCTATAAGCCAATTTGTTGTTCTCTTAAAACGAGCAGGAGCTTCAATTGATTACTATGTTCCAGAAAGAGAAAATGAAGGGTACGGCATAAGCTCTGAATTCGTTAATAGTATTAGAAGCGGCGAAATTGATGTTGACTTACTTATAACGGTGGACTGTGGCATATCTGAAATTGAAAAGATTGAAGAAATTACTAAACTAAATAAGGAAGTAATTATATTAGACCATCATCAGTGTAGAGATGAATTACCAAAGGCCTATGCAATTATTAATCCAAAACAAAAGGATTGTCCGTCTGAAAATAAGCATTTGTGCGCTGCCGGACTATCTTTTAAATTTTTGTTATATTTGAATAAGTTCTTAAAAATAAACGATATAGAAGACATTTTGCTTGAATATGCATGTCTTGGTACTATTGCAGACATAGTTGATTTAGTGAAAGACAATAGAATTATTGCAGTCCATGGTTTGAAAAAAATGAATAACACAAAAATTATAGGACTTAAGAAATTAATCGAAGTATCAGGAATACAAGATAAATCGATTAAATCCTATCATATTGGATATATATTAGCTCCACGGATTAATGCAGCAGGTAGAATGAGTTCAGCCCATAAGGCAATTGAACTTTTGCTTACAAAAGATGAAAATGAAGCAGAAAAACTTGCAGGTCAATTGGAAAATTTCAATGTTTCAAGGAAAGAAGCTGAAAGTTTAATATTTAATGAAGCAGTTGAGAAAATTGAATCTGATTTCTTGTATAAAAAGAATGTAATAGTAGTATATGGACAGGATTGGCATGAAGGAGTAATAGGAATTGTTGCTTCAAGGCTAACTGAAAAATATAATAAACCTTCTATTGTCATATCTGTTAAGGATGGCATTGGGAAAGGTTCAGCAAGAAGTTTAGACTATATAGATATATTCGAATCATTTAAATGTTCAGATTGTTATCTTGAAAAATATGGCGGCCACAAGCTAGCTGCTGGTCTTACAATATTAGAAAAAAATATAAACTATTTTACAAATGAACTTAATAATCATATTGGCACTATTATTGATGAAGAATACAATTATAATGAAATAAAAGTTGATGAAATACTGGAAGCCTCTGATATTAACCTAAGACTATATGATGAAATAAACAGGTTTGAACCATTTGGCTCAGGAAATTCAAAACCATTATTAGCTATAAGAGATGTTAATTTAAAAAACATTAGAAAGGTTGGTAAAGACGGAAGCCACATTAGTTTTCTATTATCTAAGGGAGAACATAATATTCCGGTTATTGGATTTGGTAAAATTAGTATGCTGGAAAAAGTTCTTTCCATACCGTCTTCCTATATAGTCCATTTAAATGAAAATATATATAAAGGTAGAAGAAGTATTCAGCTAATATTGTACAATGTTGAGGACCAAGATAATTTCGATTATAAAATAGATGAAGAAAAAATGAAAGTATTGAAATCTTTAATTAACAAAACAAAATCTAAAATAATTAAGACGGATATATTTTTACTTGTAGAGAAGCTTAATAAATTATATAATACAAAAATAACAGCTGAAGAAATAGTATGTATGATAAAAAAGGCAGATAATATTCAATATGCTTTTAAAAATGACATACTGTATATAAAAAAATAAACATGGAGGAACCATGAACTTAAAAGAAAAAATTCGTGTTATAGATAACTTTCCCGCAGAAGGTATAAGTTTTAAAGACATTACAACATTATTGAAGGATGCAGAAGCACTGCATTCATGTATCAATCAAATGGCAGAAAGATTTAAGGATATTCATGTGGATTTAATTGTTGGACCTGAATCAAGAGGATTTATTTTTGCTACACCTCTTGCATATTTGTTAAAAACAGGTTTTGTACCTGTAAGAAAGCCTGGTAAGCTTCCTGCAGAAACAATCAAATATGAATATGAATTGGAATATGGCAAAGACTCTTTAGAAATACATAAGGATGCAATCCAAAAGGGACAAAAAGTATTAATTGTTGATGATTTGTTAGCAACAGGTGGTACTATGTCTGCCACTGCGAAATTAGTTGAAAAACTTGGTGGTGAGGTTGTAGGACTTGGCTTTCTAATAGAACTAAGCGATTTAAACGGAAGAGATAAACTAAAAGGATATAAAGTAGAATCATTAATGGTATACGACAAATAAGAAGCCCAGGTGAGTTATGTTAGGAAATATTATAAATCAAATTGAATCATACAATCCAAATGCAGATGTAGGTGTGGTAGTCAAAGCATACAATTACGCTGAAATGGCACATTCAAATGCGCAAACAAGGTTTTCCGGTGAAAGATATTTTATTCACCCTTATAATGTTGCGCTTATTTTGGCTGACTTGCATGTTGATGTTCAAACTATTGCAGCAGGTCTTTTGCATGATGTTGTGGAAGATACAGGCATAACTTACAATGAAATAAAAAGAGAATTTGGTGAAGAAATAGCCGATATGGTGGATGGGGTCACTAAACTTAGCAAGGTTAAGTATAGAAACAAAGAAGAAAGGCAAGCTGAATCATTAAGAAAAATGATTGTGGCAATGTCAAAGGATATAAGGGTCGTTATTATTAAATTAGCTGACCGTCTACACAATATCAGAACATTAGAATACATGCCTGCTGAAAAACAATACCAAAAGGCAATAGAAACTATAGAAATATATGCACCTATAGCAAATCGTCTGGGTATTGCATCAATTAAATGGGAATTAGAAGATTTAAGTTTAAAGTATATAGACCCTGAAGGCTATGATGATTTACTTAAAAAAGTTCAGGAAAAAAGTGAGAAAAGAAAAGATTATATTTCTCACATTATAGAAGTTATTAAAGAGAAGCTTGAAGAATCATCTATGGAAGCTGATATAAAGGGAAGACCTAAAAGCTTATATAGTATTTATAAAAAGATGTACCACAAAAATAGATCCTTTGAGCAAATTTATGACATGATTGCCATAAGGGTAATTGTTGATAGCATAAAAGATTGTTATGGAGCTTTAGGTATTGTTCATACCCTTTGGAAACCGGTACCTGGCAGATTCAAAGACTATATTGCCATGCCTAAACCAAACATGTATCAATCTTTGCATACTACCGTAATAGGTCCTGAAGGGGAGCCTTTTGAAATACAAATAAGAACATTGGAAATGCATAGAACTGCTGAATACGGTATTGCAGCTCACTGGAAATATAAAGAAGGTATAGACGAAACTACAAAATACGAAGAAAAATTAAACTGGCTAAGACAAATGCTTGAGTGGCAGCAGGACACTAATGATCCTCAGGAATTTATGGAAGCCTTGAAAATAGATTTATATACTGATGAGGTATTTGTATTTACTCCAAAAGGTGAAGTAGTAAATTTACCAACCGGTTCAACACCTATAGATTTTGCCTACAGAGTACATAGTGCAGTAGGGAACAAGTGTGTGGGAGCGAAAGTTAACGGGCGTATTGTGCCCATTGACACTAAGCTTAAAACAGGAGACCAGGTTGTAATATTAACATCTCAATCAAGTGCAGGACCAAGCAGAGATTGGCTGAAAATTGCAACATCAAGCCAGGCAAAGTCAAAAATCAGAAAATTCTTTAAAGAAAAAGATAAAGATTTTAATGTTGAAAAAGGTAAAGAATTAGTTGAGAGAGAAGTTAAAAAGCAGGGCTATCAGGTAGGAGATTTGCTTAAAGACGACTGGGTTAAAACAGTTGCTGATAAGTATAATA
>DATESJ010000030.1:0-3557 GCA_035270885.1 Sedimentibacter sp.
ACTACACATATAATAGTTGGATAATATATAAATGTTTGAAACCATCCGTATGCACATGCAATTGACTTATTCCAAAACTTTTCCGAATAGGTAATTATTCCACCTGCTTCATCAGTACGAGAAGCAAGCATTGAAATAGATAAGCTTCCAAAAATTATGCTGAAAGCCGCCAATATAAAAACAATTATTCCTAAAAATATATTACCATTAGTAGAAAATAAAACATTATCACTTTTAAAGAAAATTCCCGAACCTATTACAATTCCTACAATCATTGTAATAGTCGTAAAGAGATTATATTTCTGCTGATTCATTCTGCCCTCCTATAGTGCCTTTTACTAATATTTCCGTAATTTTATTAACAATACTATTGATTATAATATAAATTCGTATTTATTTATATAACTATTTAAAATTAATTTATGGTTTTAGAATTATTCAAGTTATTCATGCTTTTAGATTATGACCTGCCATCGGAACCGTCCCCGTGGCAGGTTTTAAAAAAGTATTGAATTATGGGGATTTTCGTATATAATGTAAAATACGGAGGTCAAAATGATTAATAAAACTTTTAAAATAACCATTCAAATTGCAATAATTTATATTATATATATGGCAGGAAACTTAATAAGTAATTTTATTGTTGATTTTATTGTTATACCAGGCAATATAATAGGGATGGTAATACTTTTGTTACTTTTGACAAGTAATAAATTGAAACTTGCCATGATCGAAGAAACAGGTAATTTTATGCTTAAATATATGGGTTTTTTCTTTGTGCCTTTAACGGTAGGACTTATGGAATCATATAAACTTATACAAGACAGCATTGTTCAAATAGTGATTATTTTGGTAGTATCTTGTATTCTTGTAATGTTTGTATCAGCCAAGGTTACTGATATACTAATTTCATACAAGGAGAAAAACTATGATTAATTTATTTATTACAATTGTTTTTATATTACTTACAATTATTTTGTTCAAGTTTAGTCTCTTAATAAGTAAGAAAATATCATTTATAAATCCAATACTTTTAACTGCTATTATAATAATAATAATTTTAAAAATATTTAAGATTCCATATTCAGATTATTACAAGGGAGGCAGTCTAATAGCTAAGGTTTTAGGTCCTATTGTTGTAGTTCTTGCTATACCTTTATATAAAAACAGACATGATTTGATGAAAAACTTTGTTCCAATAATGGGAGGAGTATTAGCAAGCATAATAACAACTTTTGTATCGGTAATAGTTTTATGTAAGTTATTTGGAGTTGATGAAACAATAATGTTGTCATTATTATCAAAATCAATTACAACTCCAATGGCTATTGAATCAACAAAGCTTTTGGGTGGTAATGAGGCAATAACAGTATTAGCCGTGGTGATAACTGGTTTAATCGGGGCAGCTTTGGCACCTATAGTTATTAAATTAAGTAAAATAAAAAATAATATTGCAAAAGGAATTGGAATTGGATCTGCATCTCATGCTATTGGAACGACAAAGGCAGTAGAAATGAATGAAGATGCAGGTGCAGCCAGCGGTCTAAGCATTGGGGTAACAGGATTATTAACAATAATTGCTATAATTATTTTTGCATAGGAGTAGACATGAGTATACATTTAACAAAAATTAAAAAAGAAGACATGAAATATATTTACAAATGGTTTTCAAACACTGAATTTTTAAAATATTATGATTATTATCCACCTCTTCCTCTATGTAAAGAGGAAGTAGATAAAATGTTCAGTTATTATGAAAACAGCAAAAAATCAAAAGTGTTTGCTGTAAGAAAAGATGATGATTTAATCGGTGTGGCTGGTTTTGATGATATAATAGTAGAAAATCAAGTTGCAACTTTGTTTATAGGATTAGGAAATGAAAGTGAACGAGGCAAAGGATATGGCAAGGAAGCCATGAAGCTATTGCTTGAATATGGATTTAATGAACTAAGTTTTCATAGAATTCAGCTTAATGTTATTGAATTTAATGATGGAGCAATTGCTTTATATGAAAAGTCTGGATTTAAAAAAGAAGGTATTTTCAGAGAATTTGTATTAAGGGATGATAAAAGGTATAATTTGCTTTTGTACGGCTTATTAAAAAAAGAATGGCTTAGCGTATAAGCCATTCTTTGAATGTATCCTCTGTGCATTAAGCTATATTACTATCAATCATATTTGCAAATGAAGCCATAGGTTTTACTCCTATTTCTTTAGATGCAAGTTTTCCTTCTTTAAAGAAAATTATAGTTGGTATAGTCTGTATTCCGTAGCGAATAGCTAATTCCTGTTGCTCATCTACATCTACTTTTGCAACGATTACTTTTTCACTGTATTGGTCAGCTATTTTTTCTATTACCGGTGCCACCATTCTGCAAGGAGCACACCATGTTGCCCAGAAATCTACAAGAACATATCTGTTTTGTTTAATCAAATCATCGAATTCCTGAGTGCTGTTAATTATTTTTATTTTGTCTGTCATTTTAATTCTCCTTTTTTTTATCTATTTGTAATGCCGCATGTTGGGCGGCAATCAAACCCTCACTTACCGCTTTTGAAAGCTGAAGGGGTTTTCCTGTAATATCACCTGCTGCATATACTCCTGAAATGTTGGTTTCCATATGTTTATCAACATTAATAAAATTTCCGTCTAATTCTAATCCGTCAATTAAGGCAGTAGGTGCAACTGCATCTCTAAGCATAAATACAGCATCGGCTTTTATAATTTCATTTCCTATAATTACTTCTTCAACAGAATTTTCACCTATAATTTCTGTTATAGTTCCATTAATAAAATTAATGTCATTACTTAAATTTTCTTGTCTTGGCTTTTTTGATACAAAAGTTACATTTACGCCAATACTAGCTAAGAAATTTGCTTCTTCCCATGCATCTTTTGATTGGTCCCATACTACGGCATTTTTGCCTCTGTAAAGCATTCCGTCACATGTAGCACAGTAGCTTACTCCCACACCCAAAAGTTTTGCTTCTCCCGGCAATTCTTTAATTTTAGATATACCCATTGCAAGTAGTACCTTTTTTGCTTCTGCAATTTGGCCGTTTATATTAACCATGAAGCTTTCATCTAAAGGAAGAATATTTACTACTTTTCCATCCTCTATTTTTATGCCCATAGTTTCTGCATGTTCTTTAAACTTATCCATTAGTTCTTTTCCGCTTACATGGTAAAATCCTAAATGATTGTCAACACGTTCAGCCTTTGATAAATAATTTTCTCTATTTGAAAAAATTCGTACAGTCTTACCTCTAGTAAGAGCATTAACAGCTGCAGATAATCCTGCCGGACCTGCTCCTATTATGATAATATCAACTAAATTCTCCATACTAACCTCTCATTCTTCAGGATTTATTACAGTCAGTTCATTTACCTTTACATCTTTTAAGCATGTAGGACAATAATATCTATGTTCAATTACTGAGCTACATTTTTCATGGACTAGTTTTTTATGACATTTGTTCAAATGTTTTTGGCCCCACAATATAAAACTGTTAAATACATCTTCCAAATCATAACCCTTATCAGTAAGAATATAGTT
>DATESJ010000031.1:0-5389 GCA_035270885.1 Sedimentibacter sp.
CATCTAATAAGAGAAGTTCAGGTTTATTCATTGTTGCCATTAGAAGTGACAGTGATTGCCTTTGTCCTCCTGAAAGATATTTTACTTCAGTATCCAGCTTGTTTTCAAGTCCTAAATCAAGGGTTTTTAGAATTTCTTTAAATTCTTCTATTCTATTTTTTCTTATTAATTTTCTTAGTGTAAACTTTTGGCACTTTTTATCTGACAGGCTTATGTTCTCCAAAATTGTAAGTGAAAGTGATACTCCTGCTGATGGGTTTTGATGAACTCTACCTATAAAGCGTGCTCTTTCGTTTTCTTTTAAATTGTTTATATTTTTTCCGTTTAATGTTATTATTCCTTTTTCCTGCGTTAAAACTCCGCTTATTATATTAAACAAGGTGCTTTTACCGCATCCGTTTGCTCCCAATATCCCCGTACATTCTCCCTTGTTTATATGAATGTTGAAGTTGTTAAAAATAGTTGCTTCGTTATCTGTTCCTATATTGAATGATTTTGATAAGTTTTTTATATCTAACATTTTACTTCCTCCACAACTTTTAATTTTTTTGTTTTTCTCATTTTTACAGGGCTGAATGTATTGTAGCTTAAAAATAGTATTACTATTATTGCATTTATTGCTTTTAGGTCTGTTGGTGCAAGTCCTAAGTCAATTGCTACCGCTCCTATGAATTTGTATATTAATGCTCCTATTATTGCTCTTGATGTAAGTTTTAATAACTTACTGTTTCTTAATATTGTATCCCCTACAATTATTGAAGCAATTGCTACTATTATGATTGATGTTCCCATGTTTATGTCTGAAAAGCCTTGATACTGCGCCATCAAGGCTCCACTCAATGATACTAAGCCGTTCGAAAGCATTAATCCTATCAATTTATACTTGTTTGAATTTTCTCCTAAAGATCTTACTAATGTTTCATTATCTCCGGTTGCAATTAATAAATAACCCACTTCTGTTTTTAGGAATAAATCCATTAATATTTTTACTGCAAAAACAATCACTATAAGTATTATTACAGGCTCAAATCCATCATATATGGAATCAAAGTTGAAAAGTCCTATGTTTGATTTACCGTTTATTCTTAAGTTTAATGAATAAAGCATTGTTGCTGTAAGTATTCCTGATAATAGTGCTTTAATTTTTAACTTAATATTAAGTGTGTATGTTATAAGCCCTGCTAAACTACCGAAGGCAAATGACAAGAGGGTACTTAATATAGGTGAAAAACCTGCTGTTATGAACTTTGCAAATATAAATGCTCCTAGAGGGAATGTTCCCTCTACGGACATATCTGCAAAATCAAGTATTTTAAATGTTATTGTTACTCCTATTGCCAATATTGAAAATATCAAACCTTGTTCTATCGATGTAAGTATTAATGTATTCATTGTGTATCCTTTCTAATCTACGAATGCTGCTCCCTCGAATGCTTTGTTATCTTTTGTAAATCCTAAGCTTTCAGCTATTGTTAAATTAACTTTTTTCTCATATTCAGATTGCTGTACAGGTATATCAGCTACATCAGCTTTATCAACTAATATTTGTTTAGCTATCCTTGCAGATTGCTGACCAATTACATAGTAGCTTATTCCTTTTGAAACCAATATTCCTTCATCAACATGAGTTCCATCAGCAGATACTGTTAACAGATTGTTTTCTGCAGCTAAGTTAGCTACTAATGATATAGCAGATGCAACCATATTGTCTGTAATAATGTAGAGACCTTCAGCTTTTTTAGAAATTGTATTAACTGCTTGTGGTATATCATTTGCTGTAGTAATTCCAACTGTCTCAATTGTCAAACCAAGCTGAGCTGCAATTTCTTTTGTTTGTTCAACCTGAACTTCTGAATTCGATTCACCTATATTGTAAATAATTCCCACTGTTTTTATATCTTCTTTTAATTCTTTAAATAATTCCAAGTTTTCTTTAATTGGTGCTGCATCTGTTACTCCCGTAATATTTTCATCTGTAACATCCATTGCTGTTACCAACTCTGAAAACACAGGGTCTGTAACGGCAGTAAATACCATGGGAATATCTGTTCCTTTAATTGCAGTCTTGGCTGCCTGTGATGTAAGTGTTGCAATTGTAAATATTAGATCTACATCATCCTTAACAAATTTTTCTGCAATCATTTGTGCATTTGCTATGTCTCCTTGTGCGTTTTGATCAATAATTTCTACATTTACACCTAATGTATTTAACTCATCGATGAATCCCTGTCTTGAAGCATCTAATGCCGGATGCTGTACCAGTTGTGCTATTCCTATTGTTAAATTCTCTGTTGCTTGGTCTGTTGTCTCAGACTTATCTGTACTTGCATTTGTAACACATCCGGTTAAAATGGCCGGTACCACTAATAAAATTGCTGTTATTTTTTTAATTGTATTAAATTTCATAATATCCTCCAAGAATTTGTTTTTTAATTTTATTTGTTTTTGTTTTTGATAAGAACTTGGCCAGAGTTCTCCATCAAGGAATTCAAGTATGGGGTTAGGTCATAAAAAAAAATCCTTCACTCCTATAAACACACTTTTCTCAAATATGCTTATAGGGACGAAAGATTCCGCGGTACCACCCTAATTATGATATAAATATCATCACTCTTCGAAGTCTGACAACTTCTAACCCTGTAACGTGGGTATACGTGTTTGCCTACTCGGTCTCCCTTTTAACAAACCTGCTCAGCAGTGTATATTATATTCCTCTGTCATTGGCTCTCAGCACCACCAATTCTCTGTAAACGTCTGAAATACTTTTCTCTGCTTCAACGCTTTATTTATTAATAGCAATCATAACTTATACGTAATCATTTGTCAACACCTATTTTAAAAATGTTTTTTTATCTATTTTTTAAATATTTTTTTTAAAGTTTTTATGACTAATAAAAAGAATCTCATGTTGAAATCATGAGATTCTTCGCTAGAATAATATACTTATACTAAAGACTCAGCTAGTTTTTTATTAAGATTATTAGTTAAGGTTTTAAGTTCGTCCATTAATTCTTCAGGTATTGTATCTCCGATTTTTGCATAAAATTCTTCGATGCTTTTTACATCTTCAAGCCATGATTCACTGTCTATTTTAAGTAATGATTTTAATGTATCCATGGATAAATCAAGAGCTTCTATATTTATATCTTCTGCCTTTGGAAGATAACCGATAGCTGCCTCATTTGCGTCAATTTTATTATCACATCTTTTCAGCATCCATTCCAATACTCTAAAATTATCTCCGAAACCTGGCCAGATAAATTCTCCCTCTTCATTTGTTCTAAACCAGTTTACGTGGAATATTTTTGGAGGGTTGCTCATTTTATTGCCCATTTCCAGCCAATGTTTGAAATAATCTCCCATATTGTATCCACAGAATGGAAGCATTGCCATTGGATCTCTTCTTACAACTCCTACTTTTCCTGCTGCTGCTGCTGTAGTTTCTGAAGCAAGTGTTGAACCTACAAATACTCCATGTTGCCAGTCTCTTGACTGATAAACTAGGGGAGCTGTCTTTGCACGCCTTCCGCCAAATACTATTGCTGATAAAGGAACTCCTTCCGGTGATTCCCATTCAGGTGAAATACACGGACAATTTTTAGCTGGTGCAGTAAATCTTGAATTAGGATGTGCTCCTTTTTCATTTGATGTTTTAAAGTTCCAAGGGTTTCCTAACCAATCCAAAGCATTTTCTGGAGGATTGTCATCAAATTTTTCCCACCAAACTGTGTCATTATCCAAATTATATACAACATTTGTGAAAATAGCATTTTTTCTTGTGGACATAAGAGCATTATAATTTGATTTTTCATTTGTTCCCGGTGCAACTCCAAAAAAGCCTGCTTCAGGATTTATTGCCCAAAGTCTTCCGTCTTCTTTAATGCGAAGCCATGCTATGTCATCGCCAACTGTCCAAACTTTGTAGCCTTTATTTCTATAAATTTCAGGTGGAATAAGCATTGCTAAATTAGTTTTACCACATGCTGAAGGAAATGCTCCTGCAATGTATTTAACTTGACCCTGTGGGTTTTCAATTCCAACTATAAGCATGTGCTCAGCCATCCAGCCTTCTTTCTGTCCCTGGTATGATGCAATACGTAGTGCGAAGCATTTTTTACCAAGGAGAACATTGCCTCCATAGCCGGAGTTACATGACCATATTGTGTTGTCTTGAGGAAAATGGAATATATATCTATTGTTGATATCCAATGTACATTTGCCGTGTACCCCTCTTACAAAGTCATCAGAATCACCCAAAACATCTAAGACATTTTGTCCAACCCTAGTCATTATATTCATACTTAAAACCACATAAATAGAATCAGTAATTTCTATTCCTATTTTTGAAAATGGCGAGCCTACAGGTCCCATTGAATAAGGAACTATATACATTGTTCTGCCTTTCATGGAATCAGTAAATATTTCTCTTCCCAATTTATAAGCTTCTTCAGGGCTTTTCCAGTTATTTGTATTGCCTGCTTCTTCTTTTTTACTGGAACAAATAAATGTTTTGTCTTCCATTCTTGCTACATCATCTTTTTGAGAACGATGATAATAACATCCGGGATAAATTTCTTCATTCAATTTTATAAGTTCACCTGTTGAGCAGCCTTCTTTGCGCAGTTCTTCATATTGTTCTTCGCTGCCGTCAATCCAAACTACTTTTGATGGATTAGTCATAGATATAATTTTGTCTACCCAGTTTAAAATATTTGAATTAGATGTTAGATTTAGCATAATACTCTCCTACCAAATTATTTGTGTTATATTATTTAATAAAATGTGTTATATTATTTTGATAATTTAATTATATTACTAGCTCACAATACATGCAATATTTAAAAAAACTTCTAATATTTTTAACTTTTTGCATATATTTCTTAAGATAATAAGGAATTATCAAGAAAAAATTATTTTATAATAGTAGTGTAGACAAAGAAAAAAATAGATGCTATTATTTTATAAGCATCTATTTTATATATTTTTATGTCTGTATTGAATTGATGAAACTATGAGCGTAATTAGCGGACAAAGATAGCAGAGTACTGCATAAGGTGCATATTGAGCTGCGGTTATTCCCATAATTGGTTTAATTAAAAAGGAGTTTATATTCCATGGCATCAAAGGGGCTACTATAACTCCAGTATCAAAGATTGTTCTTGCCAAAACAGCATTGTCTAATTTTAATTCCTTATATTTGTCTTGTAGTATTGTAGCTGGAAGTATTATTCCTGCAGTTTGATCACAGGTTGCAACAGTAAGAAGTATGCTTATAAGACCTGTTCTTCTTATAAGACTTATTCTGTTGTTGATTCCATAAACTAATTTGTCCATAATCGGCATAAGTATGTTGCCTTTTTCAAAAAGCTTGATTAATAAAAATGCTCCA
>DATESJ010000032.1:0-7604 GCA_035270885.1 Sedimentibacter sp.
GCTGCTCCTCCTCTTGCATCACCATCAACTTTTGTAAGTATTACTCCTGTAATATCCAAATAGGAGTTGAATGTTTCTGCAACTTTTACTGCATCCTGTCCTGTCATTGCATCCAATAGAAGAAGTATTTCATCAGGCTTCACTGTTTCTTTAATCTTAACTAATTCACCCATCAAATCGTCATCTATGTGAAGTCGTCCTGCAGTATCTATTATTACAACATCATTACCATGTTTTCTGGCGTAATTTATTGCTTCCTTAGCTATTGTTACGGGGCTTGTTTTATCTCCCATTTCAAAAACGGGAACACCAACACTTTCTCCCACAACCTGTAATTGCTTAATTGCTGCCGGTCTATATATGTCACAAGCTACCAATAGTGGTTTCTTGCCGTCTTTTTTTAGTTTTCTTGCAAGCTTTCCGGTTGCTGTTGTTTTACCTGCACCTTGGAGACCGCACATCATAAAATATGTTATGTCATTTGAATTAAACTTAAGCTTGCTTTCGCCTTGCCCCATGATTTTTACAAGTTCTTCATGAACTATTTTTATAACTTGCTGTCCCGGGGTCAAGCTTTCCATTACTTCAGAGCCTAAGGATCTTTCTTTAACATTGTTTATAAAACCCTTAACAACCTTAAAGTTAACATCTGCTTCAAGAAGTGACATCTTAACTTCTTTCATAGCTAAGTCAATATCTTTTTCAGTTAATTTGCCTTTGCCTCTTAGCTTTTGTAATGCATTTTGAAGTTTATCAGATAAATTCTCAAACATTGCTATCCCTCGTTAATTATTTTTCCCGCTTCAACTTTAATTTTTTCTGTAATTTCTTTGTATTTATCATCATCAATTATTGAAGAAAGTTGAATGATGTTTTCTGCTGCTTGGTTGAATTTAACATATTTACTATGAAGTTGTATTTTTTCTTCATATTCCATGAGAGTCTTTTCAGCCCTTTTTAGAGCATCGTATACTCCCTGCCTGCTTATATTGATTTCTTCTGCAATTTCTGATAGGCTATAATCTAAGTTGTAATACAGTTCAATTATATTGGCCTGATTGTCTTTAAGCAAATTTCCATAGTAGTCGTACAGGATGCTATATATAAAATTTTTCTCAGACATATAATCACCTCTGTAAAGTATTTTGCTTGACAGTGAATTTTATCCTATTCTAAATACTTTGTCAATAGTTTTTTTAAAAAAATGTATATGATAAATGTATGAGGACACTCCTTGTAGGATATAGAGGAATGTCCCCAATGATAGAGCAAAAATAGGGTTAGGGCATCTTTACTCAAAAATTGCGTTTACGAAATCTGTTGCGTTGAAGTCTTGTAAATCGTCTATTTGCTCCCCTACACCAACATATTTGATTGGGATTTTCAGTTCGTTTACAATTGGGAATGCTATGCCTCCCTTTGCGGTTCCGTCTAATTTAGTTAAAATTAATCCGTTTATATTGCATGTTTCTTTAAACAGCTTAGCTTGAACTATACCATTTTGACCGGTTGTAGCATCAATTACAAGATATACGTCTATATGTGCTTCGCTGAACTCTTTGTCTAAAATTTTAAAGATTTTACTTAACTCATTCATAAGGTTTTTCTTGTTGTGAAGTCTTCCAGCTGTATCACATATTAAAATGTCTGATTTACGAGCTTTTGCAGCTTGTATAGCATCAAATACTACTGCTCCCGGGTCTGAGCCTTGCTCTGATGCAATGATATCAACTTCTGCTCTATCGCACCATTCTTTAAGCTGTTCCACTGCTGCAGCTCTAAATGTATCGGCAGCAGCTACAATTACTTTATTGCCTGCTTGCTTTAGTCTATACGCAATTTTCCCAATGGATGTTGTTTTGCCAACGCCGTTTACTCCAACTATCAATATTACTCTTTGTTTGTCTGTTACATCTCTAGTTTCATTTTCTTTAAGTACATTTACCAGGTATTCTTTGATTACATCTTTTATTTCTGATGTATCTTCTAATTTTCTCTTTTTTGTTTCTTCTTTGATATATTCGATAATATCCATTGTTGTTTCAACACCCATGTCTGATGTTATAAGTATTTCTTCTAATTCATCAAGAAAATCTTCATCTATTTTTTTATGTTGAAATATAATACTTTCAATTTGTTCACTAAAATTTTTCTTTGTTTTAGATAGTCCTTCTTTTAATTTGGCGAAAAAGCCTTTTTTATCATTGTTCATATATCCTCCTATTATTTATGCCGCATCGCAGTCTCATTCACCAAGAATTTGCTCCTTTCGTCGCGTAAATTGGGAATTTTTCATTTCTGACCTACTGGATTAGGGCATCTGACAGTTTTAATGATATTAATTTAGTAATTCCCTTTTCTTCCATAGTTGCTCCATATAGAGTATCAGCATACTCCATAGTTCCTTTTCTATGGGTTATTACTATAAATTGTGTTTCTTTTGAAAATTCTTTTAAATATTGAGAAAATCTAAAAATATTTAAATCGTCAAGTGCCGCTTCAATTTCGTCTAATATACAAAATGGAGTTGGCTTGGTTTTTAAAATTGAAAACAAAAGGGCAATTGCAGTAAGTGCCTTTTCTCCTCCGGATAATAGAGAAATTTTACTTAATTTTTTCCCCGGTGGCTGAACTGCAATTTCTATATCGCTATTTAATGCATCTGCCTCATTTTCTAAATAAATGTCTCCACTGCCTCCATTGAAAAGTTTCTTAAATACTTCGCCGAATTTGTCTCTAATATTGGAGAATTCCTCAACAAACTTTTCCTTCATTTGCATTTCGAGCTCCTTAATTACTTCATTTAGCTGTTCTATGGCATCCGTAAGGTCTTTTTGCTGTTTAGACAAAAATTCATATCTTTCACTTACTTCCTTATATTCTTCTATAGAGTCTAAATTAATATTGCCTAATTCCTTTATTGCCCTTTTACAGGAATTAACTTCGCTGTACAATTTGGTCTGACTTATAGAGTCATCCTTGTATTTCATTGCCATTGCGTAGTTTATTTCATAGTCTTCCCACAGTTTTGAAGAAATATCTTCTATTTTCGAACTTTCTCTTTCGATTTTAACGTTCATCTTCATTTCTTCGTCGAGTATTTCAGTTATTAGTTTATTAGATTCATTAATTCTATTCTGGTATTCATAAATTTCATTTTGGTAACTTTTTAAATTTTCTTTTTCCTTAGCAAAACCATCATTTAATGATTTTATTTCTTCTGATAATTCTTCAGATTTTTGAGTATATTCAACTATTGTTTCTTCAGCTGTCTTAATTTCATTGCCTATGGTAGATAAACTTTCTTCCTTTAAACTCTTAGCTGATTTGTTTCTTTCAATTTCTAGTAAAATATTACTATGTTTTTCTTCTATAAGTTTAATATTTTGAGTTATTTCTGAAACCTGATCTCTTTGCATCATTATTGTATTGTTGTACTCATCATATTTTAACTTGTTTGAGTTATTTTGTACTATGGTTGTTTCAATGATTTTTTCTTTTTCATCAATTAATGATTTCAGCTTTTCCGTTTCAGAATTTAAGGTATTTAAATCGCTTTGATATTTTTGCTTTTCTCTTTCAATAAAATCAATTTCTTCTTTGTACTTGTTTATGGCTGCACTTGTTTTTTCATTTTGCTCCAATAACATTTTAATTTTCGAATTATTCATTTCAAAGTAATTATTTTTTTCATTTATTGTATTTTTTATTTCTTCACCTAAATTAATATATTCTTTTATAGATATAGTCAGTTGATTAAGTAAGGTGTTTTTGACTTTTAGTTCTTTAGAAAATTCCTCAAAGTGAACCTTTAACTCGTCAATTTCTCTTTTTCTACCCAAAAGATTTTGGTTTTGGCTAATATGTCCGCCTGTAACAGAGCCTCCAGCATTTATTACATCTCCTTGAAGGGTTACAATTTTAGTAGTGTTACCTAATTTCTTAGATATTTTAAAACCGTTGTTTAGATTATCCACAACTATTATTCTTCCCAAAAGGTTTTTAATGACATTTTGGTATTTGGGATTTGTTTCGATTAAATTGTCTGCTGTATCAATAACACAAGTTTCCTTAAGTATTTCTTTTTCGGATTTGTTTAAACTTCTTTCCATAAGCATGTTAATAGGAAGAAATGTAACTCTCCCGATTTTGTTTTTCTTTAAGTAACCTATTATTTCTTCAGCTTCTTTGTCAGTGTTAACAATTATATTTTGTATAGCAGAACCTAATGCTATTTCAATAGCTGTTTCATATTTCTTTTCTGTTTTAATTACATCTGCCACAGTGCCTAATATGGACTTTTTCAATATAGGCTCTTTGTCCTTATTATTCATAACTGTTTTAATGCTTTTATAATAGCCGTCATAATATGCTTCCATATTAGAAAGAATATTTATTTTTGATTTAGCACTGCTTAACTCTTCATTTAACTTTGTAATTTCAGAATTTACTGTTTCCTTATTTCTTTCTGAACTTTTCAACTCTTCTCTTATACTTTGCAGCTCTGTTTTTTTTCTGGATAAAATTTCACTTGTATTATTTTGTTCTTCCTTAAGTTTATTGATTATTTCTACTTTATTTTGTCTTTCTTCTTCTTCAGTGTTAACTTCCTGATTTAAATTCTTAATTCTATCTCCATTGTTTATGATAAATGACTCAATAGTACTTTTGTTTGAATTGTTTTTGTTAATTTCCTTGTGAAGTTCAAAAAGTTCATTTTTTTGCTGCTCTATTATTTGAACAATACTATCAATTTCTGCCTTATACTCTTTTATCTCCACATTCAATGAATCGAATTTTTCAGAATCGCTTTTAAAGGTTTCTTCCAAAGAAGTTTTTTCTTGAATTAAAGCATCTATATTTTCAGATAATTGAAAATTTCTTTTTTCAAGAGCACTTATTTCATTCTTAACACTTTCTATATTTGAACTATATAATAGCTTCTTTTCTTTATGAACTTGACTTAAGCTCTTGTAATTTTCTAATGTTTTGTTTTTAGATTCTCTTAATTCTTCTGTTTCATTAATAATATTTTGAAGTTCATTAATTTTTTCTTTTTGAGATTCTATAAGCTCGGCATAGTTGTCCCTTTTTTTCTGAAGATTAACCTTTTCTTCCAAGGATATATCTCTTTGGTTTTTTAAAGCTTTTAACTGCTCACTATGTTTTTCGTATTCATGGGACAAATAATTAAGCTCAATTTTTTTTAATCTATTGCTTGTTTCAATAAATTTATGGGCACGAATACTTTGGTCGTGAAGAGGCTCGATTCGCTCCTTAAGCTCGTAAATTATATCTTCAACTCTTTCTAAATTACTCCTTGTTTTTTCAAGTTTTCTTTCAGATTCCTCTTTTCTTACTTTAAACTTTACAATTCCGGAAGCTTCCTCAAAAACTTGTCTCCTAACATCAGAATTAGGGCTTAAAATATCTTCTACCCTACCTTGTCCAATAAATGAATAACCGTCTCTTCCTATTCCGGTATCCATAAATAGCTCTTTAACATCTCTAAGCCTACATTGTTGTTTATTTATATAGTATTCGCTTTCACCGGTTTTATACAGTTTCCTACTAATGCTTACTTCTTTGTATTCCAAGGGTATTTTGCCGGATTCATTGTTAAATATAAGCCTTACTTCCGCGTAGCCAAGGGGTAATCTCTTTTCTGTTCCAGCAAAAATAACATCATCCATTTTGCCGCCTCTTAAGGTTTTAGCGCTTTGCTCTCCTAAAACCCATTTAATGGCATCAGAAATATTGCTTTTTCCACTTCCGTTAGGTCCTACTACGGCTGTAATACCTTTTTCAACTTCTATTTCTGTTTTTTCTGCAAAGGATTTAAATCCATTTACATATATCTTTTTTAAATACATAAATCCCCCTATTGCATGTTCAGATAATTCTGAAATATTTCTGATTTATGAAAACTACATAGTTTATTATTATTTTCGTATATTTCAATTATATCATGATTATTCTTTTTAAAGGATATTTGTTTGATATACAATTCTTTTTTTAATTGCTTAATATTAGCTTTCTTTTGGCCTGCAAGATTACTTATAAGATTGTCTGGCGCACATATTTCAATAGACTTGTTGACTAAATTCATTTTGCTTAATTTACTAAATAAGGCAAAGTAATATATACTTTCCTCCACCAATTGTCTGAAAGCAGGATGAAAAGGACCTGCTTTAACATCTTCATCTTTATTAATAGAATCTGTGTTTTGAAGGCCTATTCTAATAACATTTATATTATTAATTACATAAAGACTGTAAATATGTGCAGTTATTTCTACAGCTTCCTCTAAGGTAAGAGGTTTATAGGTTCCGTTTTCATACATGTCAAAAAGCTGTGTGTCCTTAATTGTAAGGGTTGGATAAATTCTTACAACGTCGGGCTGCATAGAAATTGACTCAATGCATGTTTTTATATCTTTTTCTCTGTTGCTCCCTGGAAGTCCCGGCATTATCTGATGACCAAGAGTAAATCCATTCTCCTTTATAAGACCACTTGCTTCTATAGAATGTTTTCTTGTATGTCCCCTATTGGATAGTTTCAAAACTTCATCATCAAGACTTTGTATTCCTAACTCAATTATATCCATTCCGTACTTTTTTTGCAATTCTAATATATTGTCATTTATTGCGTCTGGTCTTGTGGAGCATCTTATACTGTTTACAATTTTTAAGTCCTTGTAGTATTTAGCAACACTTAATAATTCTTCCTGAACTCTTATATCAATGGCAGTAAATGAACCTCCAAAAAACGCAATTTCTGTATAGGTGTCAGAATCAATTGTTTTAATGTATTTTTCAACAATATTATGGACGTATTCCTTATTTGCAACTACATTACTTTGTCCTGTAATTCTTCTTTGATTACAGAATACACAATCATTGGGACAGCCTATATGAGGTACAAAAATAGGTATAATTTTCATTTTTTTATTCATTGAACTGCCCTTCTAATACAAGTGCATCTTTAGCAGCATTTTGTTCAGCAATTTTCTTGCTTTTTCCAACGCCTTTACCTACCACATTTTTATTTACTACTACATTTACATGGAACATTTTTTCGTGGTCAGGTCCTTCTTCCTTGGTTACTAGGTATCTAATTTTAATAAACTGGCTTTTGCTTTGATAATATTCTTGAAGGTAAGATTTATAATCAGTAACTATTTTTCCTTTAACCGCTAATTTTATATATCCAGTTAAGTTGTCAAGTACAAATTTTTCAGCCTGTTTGTATCCTCCATCTAGATAAATGGCAGCTATAACTGCTTCCACTGCATCAGCCAATATTGATTTCCTTTCTCTCCCACCTGATGCTTCTTCTCCCTTTCCTAAAAGCAAGTATTTGCCTAAATTCAAATTTGCTGCTACTAAGCTTAAGGTATCTTCGCAAACAACTTGTGATCTTAATTTAGTCAAATCTCCTTCCGGATAATCGGGAAATTTATCGAAAATATATCTACTTACAGAAATGCTTAATACAGCATCCCCCAAAAATTCTAATCTTTCATTGTTAACTTTGTTATATGCTTTATCTTCATTGGAATATGAGCTATGTGTCAAAGATTTTTCCAATATTTCAATGTTGGT
>DATESJ010000033.1:0-2518 GCA_035270885.1 Sedimentibacter sp.
AGCAGTTGAAAAAATTGGGTTAGCTGATCAAATTACTCATATTTCAACAGGAGGCGGAGCTTCCTTAGAATACTTAGAAGGTAAAGCATTGCCAGGAATTGAAGCGGTAGATAATAAGAGAAAACCATTAATAGCAGGTAACTGGAAAATGAACAATGATGTGGAGGAAAGTCTAAAGTTGGTGAAAGCTTTAAAAGCTTTGGATTTGGATAATAATGTTGACGTTTTGGTTTGTCCTCCCTTTACTTCATTATATGCATTAGTTGATGAACTAAAGAATTCATCCATTAAAGTAGGTGCTCAGAACATGCATTTTGAAAATAGTGGTGCCTTTACAGGTGAAGTATCACCGACTATGCTTAAAAACATGGGAGTTGAATATGTAATAATCGGACACTCTGAAAGAAGACAATATTTTGGTGAATCAGACTTAATAATAAATAAAAAAATAAAAGCTGCTTTAGAGTATGGTCTTAAACCGATTCTTTGCATTGGTGAAACTTTAGAACAAAGAGAATTGGGAATTGAGCAGGAAACTGTAAGAAATCAATTAGTAAATGATTTGGATAGCATTAGGAATTGTTCTGAAATTGTCGTTGCATACGAACCTATTTGGGCTATTGGAACAGGCAAGACAGCAACAAGCCAGCAAGCAAATGAAATGTCATCATATATCAGGACAGTTCTAAGTGATATATTTACTAAAGAAGATGCTGATAATATGATTATTCAATATGGAGGCAGTGTCAAAGCTTCAAACGCCAATGAAATATTGAGTCAATCTGATATAGATGGCGCATTAGTCGGAGGAGCAAGTCTAAAGGCTGATGAATTTATTAAAATTGTTAATTTTGGAAATTAGAAAGGTTATTAACTATGAATAAAGTAACTGCATTGATTATTCTTGATGGCTGGGGTTTAGGAACTGATTATGAAGGGAATGCCATTAAAAGAGCAAAGACTCCTAATTTTGACGTATTAATGAGAAGATACCCTAATACTACTTTATCTACCAGTGGTAATGATGTTGGTCTACCTAAAGGACAAATGGGAAATTCAGAGGTAGGACATTTAAATATCGGAGCTGGAAGAATTGTATATCAGGATTTAACCAGAATAACTATGTCAATTGAAAATGGAGAGTTCGAAAAAAATGAAGCTTTTCAAAACGCCATAGATTACGCAAAAGAAAATAATTCAACTTTACATTTAATAGGTCTTTTGTCAGATGGAGGAGTACATAGTCACAACACTCATTTGTACAGTTTAATTGAACTTGCTAAAAAGAATGATTTAAATGATGTTCAAATACATTGTATTACTGACGGTCGTGATGTTAGTCCTACCAGTAGTCCTAAATACATAAAAGAATTAGTTAAAAAAACAAAAAACATAGGATTAGGTCATATAGCTTCCATTACAGGAAGATATTATACCATGGACAGAAACCGACAATGGGACAGAGTTGAATTGGCATACAATGCTATGACTAAAGGGATAGGTGAGAAATTCAAAGATCCTGTTGAAGCAATAAAAGCATCATACTTAAATGGAGTAACTGATGAGTTTATTAAACCATTGCTAATTGAAAAGGAAAATGGCGAGCTTGGAACAATTAAGGATAATGACGCAGTTATATTCTTCAATTTCAGACCTGACCGGGCAAGAGAAATAACAAGAGCATTTGTTGATGATGACTTTTCATATTTTGACAGGAAGAAAGTAAATGTTAAATATGTATGTATGACCTTGTATGATAAAACCATAGAAAAAGTTGAAATCGCTTATAAGCCGAACTATGTACAAATGACTTTAGGGGAATATTTAAGCAGCTTGGATATTAAGCAATTAAGGGCTGCGGAAACTGAGAAATATGCACACGTAACGTATTTTTTCAATGGTGAAATAGAAGAACCTTTCAAAAACGAGGTTAGAATTTTAATACCGTCACCTGACGTTTCAACTTATGACCTAAAACCGGAAATGAGCGCCGTTGAACTTAAAAATATGATAATGGAACAACTGGATAAGGATATTTATCAGGTTATGATAATAAACTTTGCAAATCCTGATATGGTTGGACATACAGGAGATATAGAAGCAGCTATAAAAGCTGTTGAAGCTGTAGATAAATGTTTAGGGGAAATAGTAAATTTTATAATCAGAGCTGAAGGGACTGCATTAATTACAGCAGACCATGGTAACTGTGAAGAAATGCTGGATATAACAACTTTTGATACAATAACTTCACATTCTACAAACAGAGTTCCTTTCATTGTTGTAGATAGTAAAAAATTTAAATTAAGAGAAGGTATTTTGGCTGATGTTGCACCCACAATGCTTGAGCTTATGGGTATAGAAAAACCTGTTGAAATGACAGGAAATAGTTTAATAGTTCACAATAAGTAAAGGAGATAATCATGACTATAATATCAGATATTTATGCAAGAGAAATATTAGATTCAAGAGCAAATCCTACAATTGAGGTTGAAGTATGGACTGAATGTGGTGGATATGG
>DATESJ010000034.1:0-15918 GCA_035270885.1 Sedimentibacter sp.
CATTTAATGAAGCTCCCAAATAAAAATAAATTTAAGGGCATCAGAGACTTAGCCATGTTAGAATTAATGTATTCATCAGGAATAAAGGTTTCAGAGCTTATAAATATTAAAATAAAGGATACAAATTTAAGTGCAGGTATAATTAGCATTGAAGGGGAAAAAGAAAGAATTATACCCTTAAGCCAATATGCTAGAGATGCAATTGACAGCTATTTAAACAATTTTAGAAATAGTAAATCTGACCCTGACAATGACAATGAATACTTGTTTATTAATATTTATGGTGAACCCATATCTCGTCAGGGAATTTGGAAAGTTTTAAAAGCTTACGAAAAAAAATTAAATGTTGATATAGAATTATCTCCTCAAATATTAAGAAATTCATTTGCTGTTCATATGTTATCTTATGGAGCTGATCTTGGTACACTTCAGGAATTAATGGGCATAAACAGTACAGGTGCCGCACAAAATTATTCAGATAACGTAGAATTTAAATCTTTGGAAGTGTTTAAAAAGTCATTCCCAAGAGGGTAAGAAATTGGTGATTGAAACTGCGTTATATATGGTATAATAAGAAATAAGAAAGCAGAAAAAGGAGATAAAAGGAGACACATATGATAAAAAGAACAATATTGATAGTATTAGACAGTGTTGGAGCTGGAGAGCTTCCTGATGCATCGGAATATGGCGATGTAGGAAGTAATACTTTAAAAAATATATATAAGGAAGCAAAAGATTTTTCATTACCAAACTTAGAAAAATTAGGCTTATTAAATATTGAAGGATTCGAAGATTTAAAAAGTGTGAACCATTTTGAAGGTTCTGTTGCCAAATGCAATGAACAATCTAAAGGAAAGGATACTACAACAGGCCATTGGGAAATAAGCGGCCTTATACTTGACAAACCATTTCCTACATATCCAAATGGATTTCCTGAAAGTCTTATTGAAGAATTTGAAAAAAAAGTTGCTAGAAAAGTTATAGGAAACTACGCAGCTTCAGGTACTGAAATAATCAAGGAATTAGGTAAGGAACATGTGGAAACAGGAAACCTAATAGTTTACACATCAGCTGACAGCGTATTTCAGGTAGCGGCACACGAAGATGTGGTTCCTTTGGAAGAATTATATAATATATGTAAAATTGCAAGAGAAATGCTTCAGGGAGAACACGGTCTAGGAAGAGTTATTGCAAGACCTTTTGTAGGTGATGAGGATCATTTTGTAAGAACAAGTAACAGAAAAGATTTCTCCTTGGTACCATACAAGAATACTATGCTTGATTATATTAAAAATAGTGGCAGAGAAGTTTACGCCATAGGTAAAATAGAAGATATATTTGTTAATAAGGGTATAACAAGAGCAAATCATACAAAAAACAATGATGAAGGTATAGAGGCAACTATAGCTGCTATAAAAGAAGATTCAGATGGATTGATTTTTACAAATCTTGTGGACTTTGATATGATTTATGGACATAGAAATAATGTTCAAGGTTATGCTGATGCTTTGATGAATTTCGACAAAAAACTTCCTGAAATATTACAGAATCTAAAGGATGATGATTTGCTTATTATTACTGCAGACCATGGATGTGATCCTACAACTGAAAGCACAGATCATTCAAGAGAATATATTCCTTTGATTTTCTATGGAAAAAATATTGTAGAAAATAAAAACCTTGGCATTCTTGATACTTTTGCATCTATTGGTAAAACTATATTAGATATTTTTGATATTGAAAATGATATAGAAGGATCTAGTGTAAAAAACAATATTTTAATATCGGGGAAATAGACTAATTCACGGTTTTTTCGACAAGATGTCCTATGTGACATAAGTAAATTGTTTGGACCTATAGGATAAATAATTGCACTAATTTATTTGCCAAGGATTTTAGCAGAGTCAATCAATATAATGTATGAATCAACAAAATATGGTTATTCTACATAAAAAGGAGGTATTTTTATGAAGAAAATTATAACCATATTTTTTGTATTCACCATTGTATTAAATATGATGGTTGTTCCTGCTTATGGAATTACACCGGAAGACATGCAATCCCGTTCTGCAATTTTAATTAATGCAGATGACGGAACAGTTTTGTTTGAAAAAAGTGCCAATGATAAAATGCAACCGGCAAGTATTACAAAAATAATGCTTTTAGTATTGGTTTCTGAAAGAATGGAAGATGGTCAGATGACCTTAGATCAAGAAATGACCATATCTGAAAATGCAGCTGGAATGGGTGGAAGCCAAATATATCTGGAAGCATATGAAACACAAAATGTAGAAAATATGCTTAAGGCTATATCCATGCGTTCGGCAAATGATGCATCTGTTGCCATGGCTGAATTTATGTATGGTTCTGTTGAAAGTTGTGTTAAAGTAATGAATGATAGAGCTAAGGAATTGGGTATGAATGACACTCATTTTACAAATGTTACAGGTCTTCCTGACCCGGATCACCTTACAACCGCAAAAGATATTGCAACAATGACTCAGGAACTTTTAAAGCATAATTATGTCAATGAATATTTGTTAACCTGGATGGATTCTGTATATGTTGGTAAAGAAAAAGATTCAGAGCAAGTATTGGTAAATACAAACAGGTTGATAAACAACTATGAAGGTCTTTTGGGAGGCAAAACAGGCTATACAACTGAAGCTAAATATTGCTTATCTGCTGCTGCCAAAAGAAACGACACAACATTAATTGCTGTAGTACTTGGTTGCGATAATACTAAAATTCGTTTCAATGAAATTTCAAAGCTATTAAACGAGGGATTTGCTAACTATAAAAATATGATTTTCCATAAAAAAGGGGAAGTTATTACAACAAGCCCTGTTTATTGCGGAAAAGAAGATACAATGAATGTAGTTTCAAAGGAAAATATCTACTATTTTACAGAAAGTAATTGCAAGCTTGAAGATTTTAATTTAGAATATGTAATAGATGAAAATTTAAAAGCTCCATTAACTAAGGATACTAAAGTAGGATCTGCCAAACTTTACAAGGATGGTCAAGTTTTAGGAGAATTTGACTTATATCCGGAAAATGATATTATTAAGGAAAATTTATTTAAATTTTATATGAAAAATATTTTGAAAACTACCATAAAATAAGCGAGGTTCAAAATGGATTATTCCGTAAATATAAACGTGTTTCAGGGCCCATTTGATCTATTGTTTCATCTTATTGAAAAAAAGGAAATAGATATTTATGATATTCCTATAGCTGAAATTACTGATCAATATTTAGAGTACCTGGAACAAATGTTGCAATTTAATATGAATGTTGCAAGTGAATTTATATTTATGGCAGCAACCCTTATTGAAATAAAATCTCAAATGTTATTGCCTCAGAAGGAAGTATTAGAGGACCCAAGGCAGGATTTGATTACTAAATTATTAGAATACAAACTGTTTAAGGATGTATCTGAGGAATTGAAAAAATATGAGGATGAAAGTTCTTATTACTTTTCAAAACCAAGAGAAGAAATGGCAATCACAAGCGATGTTAAAACAGAACAGCTTTCTTTAAATGAAATAAATGTTTATGAACTATACAACGTATACTTAACATTAATAAAAAAACAAAACTTTAAAATTGTAAAAGAAGAAAAGTTTAAAGTATACAGAGAAAATTATCGTGTGAAAGATTGTATGGATGACATTACGAAAAAGGTAAAGAAGTTCGGGAGAGCTTCATTATTCAGCATATTTGAAGAAAAAGAAAGTATATCGAAAGAATATATTATTACACTATTTTTAGCTGTATTGGAACTTTCCAACAAGCAGGGAATGAGAATATATCAAGATAATACATACAGCGATATAATAATTAGTTCATAGGAGAGAAGATGAATATTAAAAGTGTTTTGGAAAGCTTGATGTTTGCTTGGGGGGAGCCCTTGAACATAAATGAAATGTCAAAAATTTTAAATTTAACTTCACATAGCCTTACTTCGACTTTAAATGAAATGATAAATGAATTTAATGATGATAAAGCTAAGGGACTTGTTATACAAAAGTTTGGCAATTCATATCAACTTACAACAAAAAAAGAAAATTATGAATACATCCAAAGTCTATTGCAAAATACGGTAAACAAAAGTTTATCAACTGCAGCAATGGAAACATTGTCTATAATTGCATATAAACAACCTGTGACAAAAGTAGAAATCGAGCTTATTAGAGGAGTTAAATGCTCACAGGTTGTAAAAGGACTTTTGGATAAATGTTTGATAAAAGAAGTGGGAAGACTTGATAAACCCGGCAGACCAACAATTTATGCTACTACAGATGAATTCTTAAGACATTTTGGATTAAGTTCTATTGATGAACTTCCAAATATGACTAAAGAATATGGTGGAGACATTCCTTCTGCCAGCGGGGAATAAGCATCACTTAACCACTTAAGGAGGGGAAAAAGCAACAATAGATGTTGCTTTTATATTATGGGGATATTTTTAACAATAGTCGGGGGACTCTTGTTTATATATTTTAATATTAAATGTCATGTTAAGATCAACATCTCTTATACTTTTTTGCATGTAAATATTTATGTAATTTTTCTAAAAAAGAAATATGTTTATGAAAAAATTTATAACTACTTAGTTGCTGAAAAAATAATTAGAAAGTATAGGGAAGCTGAAGTCAGACATATCTACAAAAATCGCAGGAAATACTTTAAATATTTTAAAAAAGTATTTAGAATATTTTATGTAAAAAATATTCTACTCTATCCTGAGTGCCTACTTGGCAAACAATCCTTTGCCCTTGAATTTGCAGTTGTTAACGTAGTATTAAAAAAATCCCTTCTAAACGGATAATCCAAAACAAATATTATTGTATTATATAAAAATATAAGGGGATAGGGCTATATTTATTCCGCTTTGAATTGTAATTTTCCTTTTTTAGGGCATATTATATGAAATGGGACACATAGGAATGTCCCTCTACTTGATTATTTTTTAAAAACAGAAAGGGGATAAAATGAGTAGAGATATAGAAAGCATAATCAAAACAACCTTAGACAATATTAATAATTTGACGGGAAATGAAAAACTAATAAGTAGCAAAATTTCTTATGATGAAACCAATTATTTAGCCATATCCAAGCTTAATATGAATTTTGTAATAGGAGGCAGCGATATAGATAAAAAATTCCGCTCAGTTGATTTAAAACCTTTTGCAGGAGCGGCTTACGTTAATTTGCAATTAAACCCTCAAGTTCTCATTTATGAAACACCAACAAAAGATGTTAGAACAATTAACATTAATAATGAAACAACATCAGGTGATTTAACATCATCCATAATGAACATCATGTCATTCATAAAAGATGTAAGGGAGAAAAAGGATAGTGATATTTAAAAAAATAATTACATTAACTATAATTATGTTTATTTTTCTGTGCCAGTTTAATTTAGTTCAGGCAACACCAGGTGTTTCAGCCCAAGCATACATAGTCATAGATGGAGAGTCAGGAAGAATTATCAAATCCCATAATGCAGATTTAAAACTGCCTATTGCAAGCACAACCAAAATAATGACAGCAATTCTTGCAATTGATAATATTGAAAGCCTAAATAAAAAAATAGAAGTACCACCTGAATGCACGGGAATTGAAGGCTCAAGCATTTATTTACAAGCTAAACAAAAAGTTTCAGTATTAGATTTATTATATGGGGCAATGCTTCGCTCAGGCAACGATGCAGCAGAAACCTTGGCTAAATTTGCAGGAAGAAAAAATCCCGACGGTTTCATATCAATGATGAATGAAAAAGCGAAAGAACTTGGTGCACTAAACACGAATTTTGTAAATGCCAGTGGTCTCCATGACGATAATCATTATTCAACAGCCTATGACCTTGCATTAATAAGTGCTTATGCTATGAAAAATGATACCTTCAAAGAAATTGCCAGAGCAGAAAAATATAAAACAGTTACCATGAATAATGTTTTTTACAATAAAAATAAAGTTGTTCATCAATATGAATATGGAACTGGAATTAAAATAGGCTTTACAAAAGCAGCAGGAAGGTGTTTAGTTGCAGCTGCAGAAAAAGATGGCACAGAAATTATAACAGTACTTCTCAATGATGGCAACTGGTTTAATGACAGCTATAGCCTTTTTGACTGGTCATTTGAAAACTATAAATTATATAGTATAGTTGAAAAAGGACAATTTGCAGCAGCATATACAAGCGAAGGAAATCCCGTTTTTATAGATGAAAGTTACAGGTGTATATTAACCGAAGAAGAAAAAGAACAAATTCGATTTGAACCATTATTAACATCTGAACTTATTACCGACAATTCAAAGCTAGCAACTTGCGGAAGCTACAATATATACCTAGGCGACAACATAATCCACACAGGAACTCTAATAAGCAAACCTGCCACGGGGACGGTTCCGTTGGCATGTCGATAAATCATCCATCAGCCACGGGTCAACCACGGGGACGGTTCCGCGGGCAGGTTTGACCTGCCAGTGTACCTGTCCCCGTGGCAGGTTTACAAATTGGGAGATTTATATTATAATAAATTCAAAAGGTAATAAAACCTAACGGTTTTATATGATTTAATGAATTTATTGTATCGGTGTGAAGCAAGCCGAATTAACGGCTTGCACTTATGATAAAATTAAGAAAAAATGTAAAGGAAGATATTATGGCAGAAGAAAGACTGCAAAAGTATATAGCGCGGTGCGGAATTGTTTCAAGGCGCAAAGCAGAAGAGTTGATTTTGAATGGTGATGTAAAAGTAAATGGACAAATTTTAAAGGAACTTGGCAGCAAAATTGATCCTGAAATAGATGTTGTAGAAGTATATAATAAGAAAATATATGTAAAAGATGGACATATTTATATAAAATTATACAAGCCTGAGGGCTATGTTACCACTGTTAAGGATCAGTTTAACCGTAAAACTGTTATAGATTTAATAAATATTAATGATAGAATCTATCCAATAGGAAGGCTTGATTACAATACATCGGGCTTATTGCTTTTAACTGATGACGGAGATTTGGCCAATAAATTATTACATCCAAAATACAATATTTATAAAACTTATGATGCACTCGTTAAAGGGAGTATAAGTGAAGAGAGTATCAATAAGCTTAAAACAGGCGTTTTAATAGATGATTACAAAACGGCACCTGCCAAGGTGAAATTATTAAATAAAGGTGATAAATCAAAGGTTCAAATAAGTATTTATGAAGGTAAAAACAGGCAGGTTAGAAAAATGTTTGATGCTCTAGGTCACAGTGTTATAAAATTAAAAAGATTATCCTTTGGAAATATAAATCTAGGCGACCTTAGTGTTGGGCAATGGAAATATTTAACCGATGATGAAATAAAATTTTTAAAGAGGTAAAAATGGACAAGAAGTATGGCCAAATTGCAGAGATGGTACATTTCCTTATAGAGGGAAGCTATTGTGGTATAGAAGGCTTAAATTTTGTAGATTTAACATGTGGAAACGGATATGATACTTTGTTTTTAAGCAATTTAGCAGGTGATTCCGGTCATGTTACAGCCTTTGACATACAAGATACAGCAATAGAAAGAACTAATAAATTAATGCAAGAAAGCAGCAAATTTAATAATTATAAAATAATTAATGATGGTCATGAATTTGTAGGGAAATATATAATGGAGAAAATTGATGCAGCTGTATTTAACTTAGGATATCTCCCTCAACATAGCAAAGAAGTTTTTACAAAACCGGACACAACTATTCTTTCTCTAAATTCACTAATACCACTTTTGAAGGATTCAGGGAGAATTTATATAGCAACTTATATAAGTCACGATAAAGGGTACGAAATATCAAAAATTATGGATTATTTAAATAATTTAAATAGAAATAAATATAATGTACTTCATATTAAACTGATAAATAAGAATAATACTCCTCCAGAATTGTTTATTATTGAAAATAATGCAA
This sequence comes from Sedimentibacter sp., assembly GCA_035270885.1. Lineage (GTDB taxonomy): Bacteria > Bacillota > Clostridia > Tissierellales > Sedimentibacteraceae > Sedimentibacter. Next base: position 7,959 of record DATESJ010000034.1, read on the forward strand.
GATAAAAGGGTGATGTCAATAACCCCTTCCCTCTGTCAACTTGCATTTATTTGCTAAGACTACGTTTTCCTTCATGAAATTTGCACTTTATGAATTATTGCTTGCATTTTGTTTGAATTATGAAATATTTCTTGCAAAATGACAGAAATATGGTATGATTAATGTAACGATTAATATGGAGGATTTAAATGGCTGATAATAGGGTTCTTCTTCAAAACATACCATGGTGCAAAGGATGTGGAGTATGTGTGGGATTTTGTCCGACAAAGGTACTTGAAATTGAGGATGACAAATGCGTAATAGCTCATAGGGACAAATGTATTTTTTGTGGACAATGTCAATTAAGATGTCCGGACAATGCTATTTATATAGGAGGCAAAAAAGATGAACAGTAAAGGATATAAATTAGTTCAAGGAAATGAAGCTTGTGTCGAAGGTGCTTTGGCTGCAGGTATGAGATTTTTTGCTGGTTATCCAATAACTCCATCTACAGAAATAGCTGAAATTTCTTCACAAAAGCTGCCAAAGCTTGGGGGAAAGTTTATACAGATGGAAGATGAGCTTGCAAGTATAGCTGCTATAATAGGAGGCTCTCTTGCAGGATTAAAATCTATGACAGCAACCAGTGGCCCCGGTTTTTCTCTAATGCAGGAAAACATTGGCTATGCTGCTATTACTGAAATACCATGTGTAATTGTAAATGTTCAAAGGGGAGGACCTAGCACGGGACTTCCAACATCTCCAGCCCAAGGTGATGTAATGCAGGCAAAATGGGGAACACACGGTGATCACCCCGCTATTGCATTGACACCGAATTCTGTTCAGGAAACATATGAATATACTGTTAAAGCATTTAATCTTGCTGAGAAATACAGAACACCGGTTATTCTATTAATGGATGAAACAGTTGGACATATGAGAGAAAAAATGGTTTTTAAAGATACTTCGGAAATTGAAATTATAAATAGAAAAAAACCAACATGCAAACCTGAGGATTATGTTGCTTATAGACCTGATGAAGATATGATTCCACCTATGGCGTCATTTGGTGAAGGCTATAGATATCATGTAACTGGCCTAACTCATGATGAAACAGGTTTCCCAACAAACAGCAATGAAATATCAGAAAAATTAATCAATCGAATAGTTAATAAGGTAGAAAAAAACATTGATGATTTTGCTTATTATGAAGAATATAAATTAGAAGATGCTGAAATTGTTATAGTCGCTTATGGTGGAGTTTCAAGATCAGCTAAAAGTGCTGTAGACAAACTTAGAGAAAAAAATATTAAGGTAGGATTATTTAGACCTATTACAATATGGCCTTTCTTAGAAAAGCAAATACTTAAAGTTTCACAGAATGCAAAAGAAATTTATGTTGCAGAAATGAATTTAGGACAATACTTCTTAGAAGTTGATAGAGTTGCTTGCAAGAATAGCACTGTTAAAAAAATAAATAAAATAAATGGTGAATTAATCACTCCTGATGAAATAGTAGAAGCAATAGGAGGTAATAAATAATGAACTGTAGCGAAACAACTAACAAATATTACAGAACGGAAAAATTGCCCCACATATGGTGCCCAGGATGTGGCCATGGAACATTGACCAATACTGTCGTAAGAGCAATAGAAAAATTAGGATTAAATAAAGATGAAGTTGTAATAGTTTCAGGTATAGGATGTTCATCAAGGGCTCCAGGGTATTTGGACTTTAATACATTACATACAACACACGGTCGTGCCTTGGCTTTTGCAACAGGTATTAAGTTTGCAAACCCCAAACTTCATGTTATTGTAATTATGGGAGACGGAGATAGCTCTGCTATTGGAGGAAATCACCTTATACACGCTGCAAGAAGAAATATAGATATTACTACAATTGTTTTTAATAATAATATTTATGGAATGACAGGTGGACAATTTTCACCTACAACTCCTTATGGTGATTTTGCCACAACTACAGCTTATGGAAATATTGATAAACCTTTTGACCTATGCAGTTTAGCTCAAGGAGCAGGAGCTACATATGTAGGAAGAGGTACTGCTTATCACGCGCCTCTTATGCAGAAGTTAGTAGAAAAGGGATTGCAAAATAAAGGATTTTCATTTATTGAAGGATTAAGCTTATGTCCTACCTATTATGGAAGAAAGAACAGAAAAGGAAATGCCTTCCAGATGCATTCGTTTTATAAAGATAATTGTGTTGATTTAAAGGTAGTTGAAAAGGATCCTGAAAAAGGTAAAAATAAAATTCTAATAGGAGAATTTTACAACAATCCAAAACCTGAATATAATGAAAGCTATCAAGTTATTATTGACAAGTTTCAAGGATAGGGGGAGTTGAAATGAAAAAATTTGAAATAAGACTTAGCGGTTCCGGTGGACAAGGAGTTATTTTAGCAGCCATAATTATAGCAGATGCAGCAATTGAACAAGGTTTAAATGCTATACAAACACAATCTTACGGACCTGAAGCAAGAGGTGGTGCCAGTAAGGCTGAAGTTATAATAAGTGAAGAGGAAATTAATTACCCGAAAATCTTGAATGCAAATATTCTTCTTTCTCTTACTCAGAATTCATACGATAAGTATGTTTCAACATTAGATAAAGATGGTATACTTATAGTTGACAGCAATATTAAGTTAAAGGGAGATGAACCTTTTAAAGTTTATTGTCTGCCAATTTTGAAAAATGCACATGAAAAATTCGAAACAACTATGGTAGCAAACATAATTTCTATAGGTGCAATATTTGCATTGTTAGAAGGAACAATAGAAAAGGACATTATGATACAATCTATAACCCATAGAGTTCCTCCAGTTACTATTAAAAAGAATATTGAAGCTTTTGAAGAAGGAATAGAATTAATCAGAGGTTATTATGAACAGAGATTTGATTAGTATTATAAAAAGTAATTTTCACAAGTTCAGCAAGGGCCAAAAGCTTATAGCTCAATTTATTGTTGATCATTATGATAAAGCTGCTTTTATGACTGCTGCAAAAATAGGGGAAACAGTTGATGTAAGTGAGTCAACTGTAGTTAGATTTGCATCAACTTTAGGATATTCCGGTTTCCCTGAACTTCAAAAAGCTTTACAGGTATTAATAAAAAACAAACTTACCACTGTCCAAAGAATAGGTCTCAATGATGATGTTATAAACGACAAGGTAAAGCTTCATAAGAAAATCCTAAAAAATGAAATGAACAATATGCGTTATTTGTTCGAACATTTTGATATTGAAGCATTAGATAAGGCAACAGAGCTTATTTTGAAAGCAAAACGTGTTTTTGTTTTAGGACTTAGAACATCATCAACATTGTCTAATTATCTTGGTTTTTATTTGGATGTAATTTTGGACGATGTAAAAGTGTTAAACAACAGTGGTGTTAATTCATTGTATGAAGAACTTATTAGAATAAAGGAAAATGATTTATTGATTGTTATAAGCTATCCAAGGTATTCTAAAACAACAATTGAAGCAGCAAGATTTATTAAGGAGCATAAGGCGAAATTAGTTGCAATTACTGATACAGAGGAATCACCGGTATACAGTTTGGCTGATGCATCACTATTGGCTAAAAGCAATATCGTATCCTTTGTTGATTCATTGGTTGTTCCATTAACCGTTATAAACAATTTAATAATCAACATAAGCTTAAGAGAAAAAGAAGATATAGTTGAATACTATAACACTCTTGAAAAACTGTGGGATAATAACAGTATATATCAAAATTTTTAGTTGGAATGTCCAGTATTACCCCAAAAGTTTTTGTTGTTATATTTTCTTTTATGTAATATAATGTTAAAGTGCTAAACTAATGTTGGGGGGCATTCCTTTGAGTCCTCAAAGGGTCACCTTATTTTGAATGTGATCTTATACATATGAAAGGATAACAAAATGATAATCGCAATAGACGGACCTTCAGGAGCCGGAAAAAGTACTGTTGCAAGGCTATTAAGCAAAGAACTTGGATTTGAGTACATCGATACAGGGGCTATGTACAGAGCTCTTGCATATAAAGCATATAAACAAAATATTGACATAAATGAAAATGAAATTGCACAAATGCTTGATTCAACCAATGTTACTTATTATAATAATCAAATATTTCTTGATGGAGAAAATGTTGAAAAGTTAATAAGAGATGAAATTATATCAAAATTATCTTCCCAAATATCTGCCCTCAAGATTGTTCGAGAAAAAATGGTTGAACTTCAGCGCAAAATTGCAGTAAATAAAAATGTAATTTTAGATGGACGTGATATTGGAACAATAGTATTTCCTAATGCAGATTTCAAGTTTTTTATAACTGCAACTGTGGAAGAAAGAGCAAAAAGGCGTTATGAACAGCTAAACTCAAACGACATGGAAGCAGATTACCATAATATTCTCCAAGATATAAAAAAACGTGATGAAAATGATTCAACAAGGCAATTTTCTCCTCTTAAAATAGCAGAGGATGCCATATTGATAGACACTTCCAATATGGACATAGAAGAAACTACAAGGACAATTGCTCAATATATTGGAGGAAATAATGTTTTATAAAATAGTATTAGTAATATTAAAAGTACTTGTGTTTTTTATCTTTGACGTAAAGATACACAATAAAGAGAATCTTGACAATACAAGTGGTGGCTTAATAGTATGCGGAAATCATATATCTATGATTGACCCTGTAATTTTAGCCATATCCACAAAACGGTCAATTCACTACATGGCCAAGAAAGAATTGTTTGAAAATAAATTTTGGTCATTCATATTTAGAAATTTAGGTGCATTTCCTGTAGATAGACAAGGAGTATCCTTATCTGCAATTAAAAGTTCTCTCAAAGTTTTAAATAACGACGGTGTCCTTGGAATATATCCTGAAGGGACAAGAGTTAAAAAAGGCTATGACGAAAGTAATGCTAAAGCAGGAATTGCGTTAATTGCTAATAAAGCAAAAGTAAAAATATTGCCTGTATATGTAGAAGGACCTTATAAATTTAGAGGTAAAATCAATTTTTATATAGGAAAAGAGAAAGATTACTTTGAAAACTATAGCGGAAAAATGGATACTGAAAAGTATACAGAAATAGGAAAAGAGATTTTAAAGGACATTTATAGTCTAAAAAGTGAAGGTATCGAATGAAAATAATAGTTTCGGAATATAACGGTTTTTGCGGAGGTGTTAAGGCAGCTGTAGTAAAAGCTGACAAAATACTAAGTGAAGATAAGAAACTCTACAGCTATGGAGAGATTATTCATAACAGGGATGTTGTGGAAAAATTGAAAAGTAAAGGTATGGTTGTAGTAGATGAATTGCCTGATGATAACGATGCAAAGCTGTTAATTAGAAGTCATGGTGTAGGTAAAGACATTTATGATAAAATAAATGAAAGAAATATAGATCTTGTTGATGCAACTTGTGTAAAAGTCAAAAAAATACACAAAATAGTTGAAGAATTCAAAAATAATGGTTACAATATAATTGTTGTAGGTGATGAAAATCATCCAGAGGTGCAAGGAATAGTAGGTTGGTGCAATAATGAAGCAGAGGTTATTAAAAACTCTGAAGATTTAATAAAAATTATTGATTTTTCTAAAAAATACTGTTTAGTGTGCCAGACAACATTTAATTCAAATATTTTTAAAGAAATATTAAATACAATTGAAACAAACTCTTATTCAAATATTCTTGTACACAATACAATTTGTGATGCAACAAGAAAAAGACAGGAAGCATGTATAAATCTTGCTTCAAAATGTGATGTAATGCTAATTGTAGGCGGAAAAAACAGTTCAAATACTAAAAAATTATATGAACTTTCAAAGGAATTATGTCCGAATACATTCTTAATTGAAAATTATAAGGAAATACCTTATAACTATATTGATAAAAATACTATTGTGGGTGTATCCGCAGGGGCTTCAGCACCTGACTGGATAATTGAGGAGGTTATTAGTATGTTGGAAAACTTAAACAACAACATGAATGAAATGAACGAACAGGTAGAGCAAGTAGAACATGCAGATCAAGTTGAACAGGTTGAACAGGTTGAACAACAAGTTGAGCAAGTTGAACCGGTTGAGCAAGTAGAAAAAACAGACAGTATGCATGAATTGCTTGAAAATTATGGTGGAGTATCATATATCAGAACCGGCGAAAGAGTTAAAGGAACAGTTATATACGTAAGGCCTGATGCCGTTTCTGTTAACATCAATTATAAAGCTGACGGAATGATTACAAGAGATGAATATTCCATAGCAGAAGTTTCTGATTTAACACAAATTGTTAAAGAAGGAGACGAAATAGAAGCTATAGTAGTAAGAATTTCTGACCAAGACGGAAATGTTGTTCTTTCAAGAAAACCATTAGAAGAGCAAAAAGTTTGGGAAGAGTTAGAAAAAATGAGAGTTGAAGGAGCAATTGTTGACACTCAAATTATTGAAGCTTCTCAATATGGAATTTATGGAAAATTAAAAGGTATTAAAGGATTTATTCCAAGAAATCAAATTTCTATAGACAGAAATGTTGACCCTTCAGAATATGTAGGCAAAAGCTTGAAGGTTAAAATATTAGAAACAAAGAACAAAAAAGGAAGAAGACAACTAGTTTTAACTTCAAGAGCTGTTGAAAAAATGGAAAAAGAAGCTAGAGACGCTGAAGTATGGGAAACTATCAAAGAAGGAGAAGTTTACGAAGGACTTGTAAAGAATCTTCAAGATTACGGTGCATTTGTAGAAATTAACGGAATCGATGGACTTCTTCATATTAATGAAATTGCATGGACTAGAATTAAACATCCATCAGAAGTATTAAAAGCAGGCGATAAAATAGATGTAAAAGTTAAAAGTGTAGATAAGGAAAACAAGAGATTATCCTTAAGCTATAAAGCTACTATAAAAAGCCCATGGGCAAAATTCTTAGATAAATATCAAAAAGGCGATACAGTTACTGGATTAGTTACAAGAATTGTTGATTTCGGTGCTTTCGTTAAAGTTGATGAAATTGAATGCTTGCTTCACATTAAAGACTTAGATTGGGCAAGAACTGAAAAAGTTACAGATGTTCTTCAGGAAGGTCAAGAAGTAACAGCAAAAATACTTAGCGTTACAAGAAAAGACAGAAAAGTAAGTCTTGGATTAAAACAATTGCTTGAACATCCATTTGATGTTTATGCAAAAACAATTAACAAAGACGACATAATACAAGTTGAAGTAACTCGTATATTGTTGGATGGAGTACATGTAAACGCAAATGGAAATATTGACTGCTTCATTCCAATTGCTAAGGTATCAACTGAAAAGTTAAGAACACCAGCACAAGTTGTTAAGGTTGGAGAAGTGAAAGAAGCCAAAGTACAAAACATTGATATGAAAGGCAAAAACCTTAACCTGACATTCATATTAGATGATAAAGGTGAAGAAAGTACTGAGGATATATCATATCAACCAGATGAAGCAAACTTCACTATAGGCGAGTCAATCGGAAATGCACTTGGTGATTTGTTAAAATAAATTCTAAAATGTTAGGTCTTTAGATCTAACATTTTTTGTATACCTAACCCCATGTGTGAGCGAAAGCGAAGAATAGATGGGGTAGGCAAATGCTTATAAAACAAAAGGTAGAAAAGGGAGGAAAAATGCTAAAAGAATTTTTATTTGATATATGTTCAAATCAATTTGTATCAGGTTTTGAGCATATAAACAGCGATATTTTAACAAAATATTTTTGCACCTTTACTGATTCATTTGAAAAAGACAATTTAGGAAGTTGCATTTTTAAAGCCCAAGGTAGCAATGATACGAAAATAATGATTGCTGCACATATAGACGAAATAGGTCTTATGGTTACTAAAATATTAGAAGGCGGATTTTTAAGTTTCACTTCTGTGGGAGGAATTAATCCGGCATCTTTAGTTGCTCAAGAGGTAACAATATTTGGGAAGGAAAACATTTTTGGGGTTATA
>DATESJ010000035.1:0-3842 GCA_035270885.1 Sedimentibacter sp.
AAAAGTGTAAAACTTAAAAAATTACTTAATATTCTATCTCCGCCGATTGCATCAAGCTGAATTGTTTCTCTTAAGCCGTTTCCTATAAACCATCCCATATTTCTACTTTGGAATGGTATCATAAGCCAAGGAAGACACATAAATGCAACAATAGAGAATCCTGTATATGTTGCAATAGCCATTTCGGAGCCTTTAACAGCATTTAAAAGTTTGCCGTATAAATATCCTACAACAGATGCTAAGGGTATAGCAAGTGCAATAGAAACAAACAACCATGCCCATCCGGTAAATCCAAATTCAATTGAACAAACTAAAGCAAATAAACCGCATACTATTCCTACAGGCAAGGCAAAGTTAGGTCCTGTTCCTGATTGTATTGAAGGAACCATTGCTAATACAAGAATACCGTTCATTCCTGCACGTTTTATAGTATCGCTTATTAGTGTTTTCATAGATATTCCAAAAGCACTGCCTGTAATAAGAAGCACTATCCAGAATCCGCCTATAACAATTGTAGGGAGACCTATTTTATTAACAATATCTTTAAAATTCGATCCCTTTGCTTTTACATCAACCATTATGCCTCCCTCCCTTCTGAACGACTGCTTCCTGACATCATTAGTCCAAATTCAGCATCCGGTGCATCAGGAGAAAGAACTCCTTCAACCTTGCCTTCACATATTATTACAACCCTGTCACATATAGTTCTTAATTCGGCTAATTCAGAAGAAGTCATAACTATGGTCATTCCATATTCATTATTTAATTGTTTTAATAAATCAAGTACTAATTTTTTTGCTCCAATGTCGATTCCCCTTGTTGGCTCAGAAACAAACAGTAGTGTTGGATTAAGAGTCAGAGCTCTTGCAACGCAAACCTTCTGCTGATTTCCACCGCTTAGCCTTCCTGCATTTTGCATAGAGGAGGTACATCTTATATCTAAATCCTTAATCATTTTATTGGCATGTTTTCTGATTTTAGATGAATCCTTCAATTTTATTGGTCCAAGATTAGTTAAAAAGTCATTGTTTATTTGCATGGCTGAAAATGAAATATTAGCTTCAATTGATTCATCTAACAAGAGACCAATTCCTTTTCTATCTTCGCTTACAAATGCAAGGCCTGATTTTATGGCGGATTTTGGATCATTTAATGTTAATTTCTTGCCATTAAATTCAACATCACCTTTAGCAGGAAATATTCCCATAAGGCCGTTAGCTATACCTAATTTCCCTTGGCCTGCAAGACCGCCTATACCTACTATTTCACCTTTTTTAACATTAAGATCAATACCCTTTACTCTTTCCCCCGGCATAGCAACAACCAAATTATTTATGCTTAATATGTCTTCATCAACAACATTTTTATTTGGGCCTTCTCCTCTGTCAATGTTAATCTTTCGTCCAACCATCAACTGGGCTATTTCATACTTATTAGTATCTTTAACGTCTTTTGTTACTACATGCTCCCCATCTCGAAGAACAGTAACTTTATCAGCTACATCAATTATTTCATCAAGTCTGTGGCTTATAAATATAATTCCAATTCCCTTTTGTGATAATTTTTTCATAGCATTTAATAAATTTTTAGCTTCTGCTTCTGCTAAAACAGCAGTTGGTTCGTCAAAAACAAGAATTTTTATACCTGTTTTGTCTATTTCTCTTGCAATTTCAATAAACTGCATATGTCCTACAGGAAGACCTGCCACTGGCAAGAATTCATCAATATCCATATCCAATAAATCTAAAGCTTTTCTTGCATCTTCATTCATTTTTCTAACATTTAATGTTTCAAGACGCTTACCTAAAACAGAGCTTACTAAGTTTGGCTTTGTAATTTCTCTGTTTAGCTTAATATTTTCCATAATGGTAAATCCGGGAATAAGCATAAATTCTTGATGGACCATACCGATTCCATTAGCCATGGCATCGTGAGGACTCTTGATATGTACCTCTTGGTCTTCTATTTCTATACTTCCTTCATAACCACCGGTTGTATGAATTACCGGCATTCCGAAGAGAATATTCATCAATGTAGATTTACCTGCTCCGTTTTCACCTATAAGTGCATGGATCTCACCTTTTTTCAGCTCAATATTAATATCTTTTAAAACTCTGTTTCCTGAATATTCTTTTGAAACATGTTTTAAGCTTAGAAGGTTATCACTCATTTTTACCTCCGTTTATATGTTATTATTAAAATTAGCAAAGGAATGAATCAGAAGTTCCCTATAAGAAATTCTGAAACATTCCTTAATTTTAATCTTATAACTATTTTATTAATTTAGACTATTATATTATATGTTCTTCTCCATAAGTTAAGAAATCCATAATTATTAATCTAAAGTGTGCAATATCTTCTAAACCTTCTTCTGTATAAGGGCTTGTAGAAACTGGCAATTTAGCATATTCAGCCATTTTCTCTTCAAGAACTTTTACATCAAGAGTGTCTTTGCTTACATTGCCATTAATCCATTCAATAGCATATTCTGTAGATGCTACTGTATTCATCATAGCAACTGGTACTGGCCATGTTGAGAATCTTCCTAAAACTCCTTTTTCTTTAAGAGCTTTAGCTGTTTCACTTATAACCTGAGCCATAGCATCAACTGAATAACCTGTTGACTTTATACCTAAAGCTGATGGGAATCCATGATATGGAGATGGACAACATGGTTGTGGATAAATTGCTCCTTCTTCAACTGTAGCTTTAATAAGCGGTGTTTGCATTGCACAGTTTGTTGAGAAGAATGCTGTATTCTTTCCAAATCTTTCTACTAACTTAGGCACGTCTTCAAGTATGAATTGTTGCGCGCCCGGTGTTCCAACGTCACTTGTTGGGTCTGGAGCTGTAGCGTCATAGTATTCAATACCGATTTCTTTACATTTTTCAATCATTATTTCACGTCTAGCAGCTATCATAACTATTGATAAATGTCTTGGGAATGAATAATGAACTAATGTTTCTGCTCCCATTGCCTTTGCTTGTACAGGAATATTATCTCCCATTTTCAATTCATCAGGGTTAAGAATCAAGTCTGCTCTTGCTGCAACGTCAGGTGGATTTTCCTGTGGTGTACAATAAACTATAAACATGTCATCGCGAGTTTCTAAAAGCTTATCAACTGCTGCATTTGTTCCAGGAACTGCCTGGTTGATGATCAATGCTTTAATATCAGGATCAGATCCTAATTTTGCTATTGTACTTATCATTTGTTCTTGCTCAGTCATAAAGTTATCAGGCCACAATACGTGTTCGATTTTGTCTTTGCCGTATGTATTAACCATTAATTCAGCTGAACGGTATTCTTCTTCATTTTGTGATAATGTGTTTGTAACGATTGCTATCTTACCTGCAAATGCTTCATTATCTCCTGCTGGTGCAGGTGCTTCTGCCGGCTGGCTGCAAGCTGCTAGCGAGAAAACCATCGCTAAAGCCAACAATAAACTAATTAACCTCTTCATTACTTGTCCCTCCTAATTTTACATGAATTATAAATTATGTAATCACATTATAATTGAATATATATAAATTGTCAAACGTTTTTTGAAAACGTTATACTTCCTATTATTTACAAATGCTTAAGATTGTATTCAAAATGCATACAATCTTAAACATTTGATTTATCGAAAAAGTATTGTTAAAACTTAGGCATTTGCTCTTATTTATTTTACTTTAAACTGCCATAAGAAAATTTAAAATAGTATAAAATATACAGCCTTATAGTTACTTTATGAATTTTATTACACCATTTAATAATTATTCAATAATTAAAAAGGAGCATTCCCTTTTTGGGCTTGCTCCCCTAATTATCAATCAAGGTTCTCTAAAAATTTCCTCAT
>DATESJ010000036.1:0-14812 GCA_035270885.1 Sedimentibacter sp.
CCTTGCGACGACCCCATTCCAATTATGATTGTACCAAGAAGAGACATTGAAATTCCAATAACCATACTTTTATTGATTCTTTCCTTTAATAGAAAATAATTTATTGCCGCTACAAATATAGGGCTGCATGATACAAGTATGGTTGAATTTGCAACTGTAGTCATTTGTAGTGATTGTATCCAGGTGGCAAAATGAAGTGCCAAGAAAACACCACTTAATAGACACATTACAAGATTGTTTCTATTTAAATTTTCAAATTCACTTCTATTATTTAGGTAAACCGGAATGACTAGCATCATAGTTGTAAACAGCATTCTATAAGCCGCAATAACTAATGATGGTGCTTCTGAAAACCTAATAATTATTGAAGATATGGATGTAAAAAACGTTCCTGCAAGAATCCAATATTTTGATGGCTTTTTCATAATTTCTTCCTTTTATGTTGATAATAAGTATAGTACCACAATTTTTTTATAATTTCAATATTAGGAACAATTGGCATAATTAATAATATATATGTAATAATAAAGGATTAGTTGCATTTGATTGGAGGTGTGTCATGCTTGATTTATTTAACTCCATTTCATTAATTTATGTACTTAATATTTGTATGGCAATGATTATAATATTCTTGGAAAGAAAAGACCCTACGGCAACACTTGCTTGGGTATTAGTATTATTAATTTTTCCAGGTGTTGGATTTTTGCTCTATTTGTTGCTGTCTCAAAATTTCAGCAGGAAGCAGCTCTTTATAATGAAAATTTATGCAAAGAAATCATTTGGGGATTATTTAAGAATTCAAAAGGAATTATTTAATTCCGGAGGGCTGAAATTTAATGATAAAAACATTGAAAATTACAAAGATTTAATAAAGATGAATTTATTTTACCACAACTTCTCCTACACTCAAAACAATGAAGTAACAATTTACACTGATGGTAACAAAAAGTTTGAAGATTTGTTTAAAGCAATCGAAGAAGCAAAAAATCACATACATATGGAATACTATATAATCAGAAACGACGATCTTGGAAACAAACTTTTGACCCTTCTTTCTAAAAAGGCAGAAGAAGGAGTAGCGGTGAGACTTTTATATGATTCTATAGGGGGCAGACACATAAGCAAGGAACAGATTGAAAAATTAAAAAGCTCAGGAGTAAAGGTTGCAATATTTTTTTCAGGTAGGATACCTTTCTTTAATTTTAAAATCAATTACAGAAATCACAGGAAAATAGTAGTTATTGATGGGATAATAGGATTTGTTGGCGGATTTAATGTGGGGGATGAATATGTAGGATTAAATAAAGAAATTGGTAATTGGAGAGATACCCATATTAAGATAATGGGGGATGCGGTAATTGACCTACAGACCAGGTTCTTCTTAGACTGGGGCCATGCCTCCAAAGAAGATTTAATGTTTTTGCCAAAGTATTTTCCCGACAACAGGATGCAAGGCAATGTTGGAATTCAAATTATAACAAGCGGGCCTGATAAACTAGACGAAGCTATTAAAAGTAATTATGTTAAAATGATAAATTCAGCCAAGAAAAGCATTTTAATTCAAACTCCATATTTTGTTCCTGATGCCTCAGTATTTGAAGCAATTAAAATTGCTGCCACATCAGGGGTAGATGTTCGAATTATGATTCCCTGTAAACCTGATCATCCTTTCGTTTATTGGGCTACATACTGGTATTGTGGAGGACTGCTGAAGTATGGAGTTAAGGTTTATACATATGAATATGGTTTCATGCATGCCAAGACATTAGTGGTTGATGGAATTGTATCATCCGTTGGTACGGCAAACTTTGATGTAAGGAGTTTTAAACTTAATTTTGAATGTAATGCAGTAATATATGATACAAACACATCCCAAATGCTTCATAATATATTTATGGAAGATTTGAATTATTCAGTTGAGTTAACAAGGGAACTTTACTTAGAGAGAGGCATTGTAATAAGGTTTAAGGAATCCATATGCAGACTTCTTGCCCCCCTATTATAATGTTGTAAAATTTTACAATTATGTTATAATTACAATAATAACGGTTATAAAGGTGATGAAATGAAAAGATATTTTGTGATATACAATCCATCTTCAGGTAAGGAACTTGCAGGATATAAAGTATTTGGCGTTGCAGAGACGGTAATGAGCGTTGATGATGTTGAGTTTTTATTTTATGCAACCAAGAAAAAGGGTGATGGAGAAGAAGCTGCTATCAGAGCATGTCAATATGGCTATGATATGATTATAGCCTGCGGTGGTGATGGAACAGTGCATGAAATAGTTAATGGGATGATGAAATGCCCTACAAGACCGAAATTAGCAATAATGCCGGCAGGAACAGTCAATGATTTTGCCGAACAGCTGAACCTTCCAAAGGCTAAAGCTAATTTTGCATCTCTTATCATGAAATATAATTTTAGAACAATAGACATAGGCAGAATAAATGATGATTATTTTGTAAATGTAGTTGGTGGAGGCGCTTTTACCACTATTGCTCACAATGTTACTCTTGATTCCAAAACTATACTTGGAAAGTATGCTTATTATTATCAAGCAGCTGTTCAGGTGCCAGGAGAATTAGAAGTTTGCGAGAACATTACTTATATAATCGATGGGAAAGAATACAGTTATAAAACCTTGTTGTTTCTTGTTATAAATTCTGCCGGAGCCGGTGGATTTAAGTATTTGTGTCCTAAGGCCAAATTGGATGATGGTTTGTTAGACATGGTTATCTTTGAGAAAACTAACAATGCAGAATTATTCCAGATTTTCACCAAAGTTTTTAACGGTCAACATATAACACATCCAAAAGTTCACTATTTTCAGGCAGAAAACATAAAAATAATTCCTGAAAACAAATTGCCAATTGATACAGATGGAGATCCAGGCGGATATGCTCCAGCAGAAATTTCTTCAGTACATAATGCAATAGATATTCTCGTACCATAATGTCCCTATAATTTAGGGACTTTTTTATCCCCTCAAAAAATTATTTATAAGTGTAATTGACTTTTTAACTGCGATTTCCACAAATGATGGAAAATCCATGTGGGCAGTACCGTCAGCCTTATCAGACATTGCTCTTATTATGCAGAAATCTACATTATTTATATAGCATACGTGGCCAATTGCTGCACCTTCCATTTCTGTGCAAAGTGCATTAAAGTTATCTACTATGTAGTCTTTCTTTTCTTTGCTACAAATAAACTGATCACCTGAAGCCACAGTCCCCACAGCTACATGTGTATCCTCTAAAGTTTTAGCTGCATTTCCTAATTTTCTAACCAACTCTTCATTACATGTGATTTTGACTAAATCAAGTCCGGAAATTAAACCTACGGGATGACCAAATGATGAAATATCAAAATCGTGCTGTACAACTCCATCAGATATTACAATATCTGCAATATCTAAATCAGGGCTTAAGCTGCCTGCAACACCTGTATTAATAATTGCATCCGGTGCATACTTTAATATCATTGTTTGTGTACAAACCGCAGCATGCACTTTACCCACACCACACTTTGCCACAACAACATTTTTGTTTTGAATTTTACCTTCATAAAAATCTATACTGCTAATAGTTTCTTTTTTTATTTCTTCCATAGAATTTATAAGTTCTTCAACTTCAATATCCATGGCTCCAATTATTCCTATTTTCATATTTCCTCCTAATTTTCAATGATGTCCAGCTTTAGCTGAACGATTGAACTACTTAATTTTATTATACTAAGACGTAAAAGTCAATAAAGGACAATGCTAGAAAAAACTATGAAAAATGGGGTTAGGGCATACCAATTTTGGCAAATATGTGGTAAAATAAGCATTATAACTAAGACAGGTGATAATATGCATTATATTTATATAGTGGAGTGCAGTGACAAAACATTGTACACAGGATATACAAACGATTTGGATAAAAGGATGAAGGCTCATAATCAAAAAAAGGGAGCAAAGTACACTAGAGGAAGAACCCCTGTTATCTTAATGTACTATGAGGAATTTGATAATAAAATTGATGCCATGAAAAGAGAAGCTAAAATAAAAAAACTAAGACGTGCAAAAAAAGAAAAATTAATTAAACAAAAGGAAATGTAATTGTATAATACATGTTGTTTTGTTATAATCTTATTATAAAATAAAGGAGAGACCAGTATGAATACAAACATAATAGTAGATAGTTGTGTTGATTTTAATGAGGTTACAGAAAATATCGATAGAGTTCCTTTCAGAATTTTGATTGATGGTGAAGAAATTGTTGACGAAAATACGGATATACTTGAACTTATTCGTAAAATGAAAAACAGTCGCTCACAAATCAAAACAGCCTGTGCTCCTCCGGAAGATTTCATAAACAAAATAAAAGAACACGCTAATAATTTTATTGTAACAATATCAAGCCAGCTCAGTGGTTCATACAACAGCGCCATGGTTGCCGTTGACACAATAAAAGAAAAGTTCCCTGAAGCATTTGTGCATATTTTTGATTCTAAAACGGCTTGTGCAGGCGAAACTTTAGTTGCACTTAAAGTTAAACAATTGATTGATGATAACTTAAAACCAGCAGATATAGTTGAACAGACGGAAAAATACATAACTAAACTTAGAACACTTTTTATATTGGACTCATTGGACAATCTTGCAAAGAACGGCAGAATAACTAACTTTAAAGCAATGATTGCGAACATAATGCACATAGTTCCTATTATGGGTGAAGATGGAGAAGGAAGAATAGTATTAAGAGAATCTATAAGAGGAAAAAAGAAAGCTTTCAACAGACTTGTTGACATGATTGCTGAATATAATGTTGATTTTGAAAATACAGTCTTAGGTATTACTCATGTAAATTGCTTTGAGAAGGCTGAAAAGTTAAGAGAAGATATAAAAGCAAGGTATCCTTTTAAGGATGTAAAAATATTTACATCATCAGGACTGAGCACTGTTTATGCAGATGATGGAGGAATAGTAATAGCTTTTTAGTTTAACCTTTGTTCTCGCACAATAATCTCCATCATTAACTCAAAAGAGTTTATCGTCATAAAATAAAGTCATCAACGACCAGGAGAACAATAATCACCCCGATTATTTTCTGCTGGTTTTTTTAATTAAACTATCCTTATATTTGTTTGCAGGAAGTAATAATAGTTAATTTGCTTTAATTATGTTAGTTCTTATAAAAATTGGGTATAATTACATTATAATTATTTGGAGGTGGCTAATGAAATATAAAGAGATTATTTCAGAAATTAAATCAGTAAGACTGTACAAGGAAGATGAGGTTGATGTAAATTTACTTAAAGAATTAAAGCAATATTATGAACAGGGCAAAAGACTTGTTGATGATATTGAATTAGAAGTTATTAGAAAACAAAGAGATGAAGTTTTTAATCAACTTAAAGATTCTGCAGGATATAACAATAGGATGATTGAAGCTCCACATTATTTAATAGTTTTATCGGAGGAAAAAGATCATTATTTAGAAAATGCCGGCTATAGAGTTCAGGATATTATGCTGAAAGCATGGAGCTTAGGCGTTGCTACTTGTTGGATATCCTTTGAAGACGGAGAAGAAATAAAGAAAAAATTAGATATAAAATCAGACAAGAAATTGGTTGCTCTTGTAGCTCTTGGTTATGAAGATGCCCACAATAAAGTTTTATATGAGAATGTTTCTGAATACAATCCTTCTAAAGCAGAAGTTAAAATAGTTGAAGATAATACAACAGAAAGACTTGGCATAAGAGATATAGTTTTCACCAAAGAATGGGGCGAAAAAGCTGATCCAGATGAGTTGGTTAATTATGGCCTTTTAGAGGGATTCTTTTATGGAATATTGGCTCCTTCATATAAAAATAGGCAACCTTGGAGATTTATTGTTGATAATGGCACAGTAGTTTTAGCTTTAAAAAAGGATATATATGTAACTGAATATGAAGAAAAGATAGATACTGCAGTAATAATGCTTTATTTCAATGCAATTATTGAAAGTACCTTATATGATATAACATGGAAATTCGGAAAACCTGAAAAGGATTACGGAGTGCCGGATGATTATAAAACAGTAGCCTACTGTATCGTTTGATATTGTGAGGCCAAGAAATGCATATATATAACAAGCAAAGGAGAGGATTATGAAAATTGTTATTCACAAAAAATATTTAGATCTTGTATCTGAAAAGTTTCCTAACATAGAGTTTTGTACTGAAATGGATGATTGTCCTGAAGCAGAAGCCATTATTGGAGAGCCAATGGATTTTGTGCCTGAAAAGCTTGAGAAGATGCCAAACTTAAGATGGTTACAATCTTTTAGAGCAGGATATGATTCATTGGATTTAGATTATATGAAAAAAAGAAATATTACATTCTGTAATGGAAAGGATATATATTCTGTACCTATAGCCGAAGACGTTGTATGCAAAATACTTATGCACAATACAAATGCTTTAACATTTTTAAAAAATCAAAAAGAGCGTAAGTGGGAGCCTTTCCAGAAAAGGATAGAGCTTTGCGGCCAAACAATTGGAATAATTGGAACAGGCTCTATAGCAACAGAAATTGCAAAGAGATTCCAAGGTTTTGGAGTTAAAGTATTAGGTTACAAAAGAAGTCCGGTGGCATCAATGGCATATTTTGATGAAATTATTTCAGGCAAAAAAGGTTTGGACTATCTAATGTCAAATAGTGATTACATAATTGTAACAGTTGACTTAAATAAGGAATCCTATCATATGATTAATAAGGATAATCTTAAATTAATGAAAGAAACCGCTTCAATAATCAATATAGCAAGAGGAAGTGTAATAAATCAGGAAGACTTAAAAGAAGCATTAAAAAACAACAAGATCTCTTATGCGGGGTTGGATGTTTTTGAAGTTGAACCTCTTCCTGAAGATGATGAATTATGGGATTTGGAAAATGTATATATAACTCCTCACGCATCAGGTATTGTAAAAAACAATAAAAAGAGGATTGCTGATTTAGTTGTTTCTAATATTCAAAGGTTTATTGACAATGAAAAATTAGCATATGTTGTAAAATAAAAAGCATATTAAAAACCCCTATGGGGGTTTTTAATATCTTAAATTTAAACTCATATGATAAAAGTTAAGACTAATCAGTAAAACAGAAAGAAGCATCATGAAAAATAAAATTAATAATATCATAAAACTCATTTTTTTTCCTATTTTAATACTATATTTTGAAACTTTGCTAAAAGTTTTTATTTATGAAAAAGTATTTAATATAGGATATGTTTATATGTGGTTTTTTTCTATACCCATGGGCTTGCTATTTTATTTATTTTCAACAGGATTTAAAGAAAAAACAAATAAAATAATTTTCTATTCGATTATAACATTTTTAACTCTTTATTACGGAACTCAAATAGTTTATTATAGCATCTTTTATACATTCACTTCATTTTATTCGATGTTTGTTGGAGCAGGAAATGCATTACAGTTTACAGATATTGTGTTTACTGCACTTTCCAATAATATATTTGAGTTAACTGCTATATTCCTTCCTGTAATTTTACTAACGATTTTTCATAAGAAAATTGAATTTAATAATATTTCAAAAAAGAACTTTTTAAGAATTGTATTATCTGCTGGAGTAATACAGTTTGCAATAGTTTTTTTAGTGCTTTCATCCGATAGAGGCATGCTAAGCCCATCATATTTGTATTCTGATACTTTTTTGGTTGTAGATTCTGTCGACAAATTTGGACTTTTAACAACAGGAAGGTTAGATATAAAAAATATTTTGAAAAATTTAGCATTTGCAGCTGAACCTAAACCTATGGAAATAGTTGAATCTGAAGATGTAATAGATAAAGAAGATAACACCGACACGGTTGTAAATGAAATGGAAGAAACTTTTGTTAAAGATGTGGAATACAACA
The DNA here is from genome assembly GCA_035270885.1 of Sedimentibacter sp. GTDB lineage: Bacteria > Bacillota > Clostridia > Tissierellales > Sedimentibacteraceae > Sedimentibacter. The sequence goes on from DATESJ010000036.1 coordinate 7,908, forward strand.
TTATGAATATTCCATTTGAAGAATTAATTAAAGTTGAAGGAAATGAATCAATAAAAAGCATGCATGAATATTTCAACAATGTTCAGCCTACAAAGAAAAATGAGTACACTGGAAAATACAAAGGCAAAAACTTGATTTTGATAACTGCAGAAGGTTTTTCACCATATGCAGTCAATAAGGATTTAACACCTACACTTTATAAAATGCAGGAGGAAGGTTTTAAATTCAAGAATTTTTATACTCCTTTGTGGGGAGTCAGCACATCTGATGGTGAATATGTAGCCTGTACGGGACTTTTGCCAAAAGAAGGCATATGGAGTTTTTACAAGTCATCTAATAATTATATGCCCTTTGCTATGGGAAATCAGCTAAAAAGATTAGGATATGAAACTAAAGCATACCACAATCATTATTATAATTATTATTTTAGGAATGAATCTCATCCTAATTTAGGCTATACATACAAGGGGTTGGGAAATGGCCTTGATGTAACGGAAACATGGCCCGAGTCAGACTTAGAGATGATTGATCTAACAGTTGCGGAATACATAGTTACTCAGCCATTTCACGTATACTACATGACTGTTAGCGGTCATTTACAGTATAATTTTTACGGCAATTACATAGCAGCTAAAAATAGAGACATGGTTGAAAACCTTCCATATTCGGATAATGTAAAAGCATATTTGGCTTGCAATATAGAATTAGATAAAGCAATGGAAAAATTAATTGATGAATTAGAGAAAAAAGGAATTGCCCAAGATACTCTCATAGCAATAAGTCCTGATCATTATCCATATGGATTGACTTTAACTGAATTGAGTGAGCTTGCAAATAAAGAAATCAAAACAGACTTTGATTTATACAAAGGGGTTTTTCTTTTATGGAGCAAAGGTATGGAAGCAGTTGAAGTTGATAAATATTGCTCTAGTTTAGATATAATTCCTACCTTGTCAAATCTCATGGGTTTGGAATATGATTCAAGGCTTCTTATGGGAAGAGATATTTTATCTGACAGTGAACCTTTGGTTTTGTTTTCAGATAGAAGTTGGATTACAGATAAAGCACTTTTTAATGTTAAAACAGGGGAAGTCAAATCATTAACCAATGAAAATATAGATAAATATATTGAGGAAATTGAAAAAACTGTAAAAGACAAATTTAAATATTCGGCAATGATATTAGAAAGCGACTATTACAAAATACTAAAATAAGCAAAAGAGGGGATTTCCCCTCTTTTAATCTACAGTAAGCGAATATTCACAGCTTACAGGGCATTGGGTGTAGGTGGAATTATTTATGCAGTTTGAATTGAGCATATTTTTAAGTAAGCCGGGTGTTGAATCACTGTTAACTCTTACCTTGTAACCAATTCTTTTGTTTTCAGAAGGCTGAAGACTTCCAACATCCCACTTTATAATTGTTTTACCATTAAATTCATAAACATTTTTTGGTTCTAAATTGCATGAATCTGCTATGTACTCTAATCCTGTATCAAGAATGCTCCTTAAATAAACTTTTCTTGCTAAATCATACTGTCCTGTTGCTAAGTTTACATAATATTTTATTATATCACCAGCACTTATTTTTTCATTATCACCATCACAAGTTACGGATAAATCAAAGTCCATTGCTTCTGATTCTATAAAGCATGAATCAATATTATCTTCATTAATTAAATGAGCATAAGAATTAATTTTGTTTCTGTGGGGTATTTTATCTCCTGAATTTTCTATACTATCTACTGTATATTTGTCACAAAATGCTGCATCAAATGAAATTGTATTTTCAGAGTTTGGTGATAAATTAAAGTTGTTAGCAAAAATTATTACATTGTTGTTTTGTAATATTTCACATGGCTCCACAGCGCTTACAGCTTCTAAAATGTCTATATCAGGCCCATTATGCTCCATATTTTCCAAATATCTGATTCCGTTTCCCAAGGTGGCACTGAAGGAGCACAGACGTTGAATGTTACTCTTGTTTTTGATAATAATTTTTATTTCGAAAATATTAGAGGGAATAAAGCAAGAATTGGGAATACCTGCACCCTTTAATAATTTTTTAGGCACATCTATGTATATAGTACATTCTTTCATTTATTTCATTCCTTTCTGTTCCAATTTAATTCATATTATTCTGTAGCTTTCTTTGTGTGAAAAATTAAAGTCAAATATTTATGGTATTAATCTACGAAATATGCTAAAATTAATCATAATTAAAGCAAATTTTAAACAGGAGGATAAAATGAAAAATATTAAGATTTATTCAAGCAGCACATGCTCTAATTGTGCTTTAGCAAAGGAATACTTGAAAGAAAAAGGATATGAATATGAGGAAAAGAATGTATCCACTGATCCTGTAGCCAAAAAGCAATTAATTTCAATGGGATACATGGGAGTGCCAGTAATTATGATAGATGATGAAGTAGTTGTAGGTTTTGACAAAATTAAATTAGACGAATTATTATAATATGTATGACCTAACCCCATTTTCACGACCAGAGGGAGATGAAAAATGGATGGTAGGTCACTTACGACTAACTCTCACACAAACAATATAAGAATTAAGAGGTACATATGAAAGTTGAAAATATACCTAAAATAGAAACAGGAATGTATAATACGCCCATACATAAGCTGAATAATTTAAGTGAAAAGTATGGTGTTAATATTTATATTAAAAGAGATGATATGACTGGTTATGCTACAGGAGGCAATAAGCTAAGAAAATTAGACTACCTTCTCAAAGATGCCTTAGACAAGGATTCTACCGTTCTTTTGACATATGGAGGCCCTCAGACTAATCATGGAAGGCTAACCGCTGCTGTTGCGGCAAAATTTGGCTTAAAATGCGGTATCATAATGGATGGTCCTGCTCCAGCAAAAGCTTCAGGAAATTTAATATTGGATAAAATGATGGGTGCAGATTTGTTTTTTATGGACGATACAAATTTTAAGGATGATACTAAAGAAATTAAATCTACTAAATATAAAGAATTAACAGACAAAACAACAAAAGAAGTAGTGAAGATGTATGAATCCCGCGGCGAAAAGGTATATTTAATACCTATTGGCGGAAGTTCTCCACTAGGTGCTGCTGGTTACGTTATGGCTGCTAAGGAAATTAAGGATCAACTTAATGAAATGAATTTAAACATGGATTATGTATTTGCAGGTTTCGGCTCTGTAGGAACATATGGAGGTCTATATTTAGGCGCCAAATACTTCAATGCAGATTTTACTCCTATTGGAGTTAGCGTTTCTCATAAAAATGAAGCTGAAATGCAGGAAAAAGTTGATTATATAAAAGAAATAAACACATTTTTGAACCTTGGAGTTGATGTGAAATTTGAGGATATGTGGATAGAAGACGGATATGTAGGAATAGCATACAATGTTCCTGATCCATTAACCCGCAAATATGTTTATATGATGGCTAAGGAAGAAGCTATAATACTTGATAATTGTTACACTGGAAAGGTTTTTCGAGCAATGATTGAAATGATTGAAAATGGAAAAATCTCAAAGGATAAGAACATAATGCTTCTTCATACAGGAGGGATTCCCGGATTGTTTTCTGAGTCTCATACAGATGCAATGCAGGAAGAACTTTGGGGAAGTCAGAAAGAATTTAAATTGTAATTTACATTATTAACTAAAATAGCTAAAATATTTACATAGTAATTATTCGAATTGTGTAAATAATATAAATAAGCAACATAAACAGCTGTTTTGCGGTTGCTTTTAAATAAAAAAACCGGCATTTTATGCCGGTTTTTGTCATCTATTGTATTTGTTATTTATTTAGAGCAGCTAATAAATGATTTAAATCCATTCCATGTACTGCCGCAGCTTCTTCCAATGTTTCCATTTGAGCACTTGGGCAACCTACACATCCCATTCCATGAGCCATTAATACTTCAGCAGCTTCTTGTTTCGCCATAATAACTTCACGAATTGTCATATCTTTTGTAATCATAATGTCCTCCTTAAATTTTATAATTCATTATACAGTATGACAAAATAATATTCAATATTTTAATAATAAAAAATTTGTTTAAAATTCAAAACGTATTCCCGGCCTTTAGGGCTAAAAACTGTTTGAATCACAATATAATGTATGATATAATAACCTCACGTCGTCACCCAAAGTAGGGTTCGGAAGACGGTAAACATTGTAACGGTGTGAAACAAAATGATAATAACCATAGCAAGAGGGCGGGAGCAATATAATGCATAGTCAATTCAATGAAAAAATAACCGACATGAAAAAATGTATACAAAAAAAGAATAAACTTAATTTACTTCTAAAACAAACTGAGCAGGATATTATAAAAGAAAAACTTATGCTGAATAAGTTATCAGTTGAATTAGAGAAAGAAAATCAGGATATTTTAAAGTTACAAACTTCAAATATTACTTCATTGTTTTATGCAATATTAGGCACAGAAGAAGAAAAACTTATTAAAGAAAACCAAGGTTTGCTTAAAGCAAGATTGAAATATGATCAATGTAAGAATAATATGGATTATCTTATTATTGAAACAAAAAAAATTGTTGACAAAATAGCTAAAATAAGCGGATGCGATGCTGAATATGAAGAATTAATTGATGAAAAGTTAAAAATCATCAATTTAGAAGACATGGAAACCAGTCAGGAACTAAAAAAATTAATAAAGCGAAAAGAAAGTTTAAATACTAATATAATTGAAATAAATGAGGCGATTTATTATGGCGAAAGAGCATTAGCAGCTATTGAAAATGCCATAAAAAAATTAGAAGCTTCAGAAGGCTGGGGGAAGGCTGGCGGTTATAATAATATTGATGAAGCCAGAGAATACGCCGAGCAGGCTCATAGAATGTTAGGAAGATTCAAGAAGGAAACTTCAGATATAATAATGGTGATAGGATCTGAAATTGCAGTGGGATCTTTAGAAAATTTTGCGGATCATTTCTTTGACGGATTGATTTTTGATTGGTTAGTACAATCAGGTATTGGAAAAACTTTAGATACTGTTAAAAATACTAAAAATCAATTAGACAAGGCAATGTCAAAGCTTTACGAAGAAAAGGTTACAGAAGAATTCATGATAAAACAAATAGAAGATAAAATAAATCACATAATAGAAAATGCATAAAAGTATTGACAATAAAATTGTTTTATTGTAACATACAAATATCACATAACTGGCGGAAAGTGGATTACCACGAGGGAGTGTGAATAATTTTTAAAGTCGACCGCCTGGGCTAAGCTCAGGCGGTTTTTTGTATGCCTGGGTAAGATAACTTGGGAGGAAATATGAAAGAGTGGAAAAGCTTTGTTGAAGGCAGTTGGATGGAAGAAATTGATGTAAGGAGTTTTATTCAAAAAAATTATAATCCATACGAAGGAAATGAGGAATTTCTTGCTAATGCAACAGAAAAAACTAAAAATTTGTTTAAAAAAGCATCAGAACTTATGGAGGAAGAGCTAAATAGGGGTGTATTGGACGTTGATACTCGAAATATTTCTGGTATTGACAATTTTGAACCGGGTTATCTTGATAAAGATAATGAAATTATTGTGGGATTTCAGACGGATGCACCATTGAAAAGAATGATTAATCCATATGGTGGAATAAGAATGGTTGAGCAGTCTTTAAAAGCCTATGGATATACAATCAGTGATGATTTATCTAGTGTTTTTAATAAATACAGGAAAACTCATAATGAAGGTGTATTTGATGCCTATACAAATGAAATATTATCAGCTAGAAGCGCTGGACTTTTAACAGGTTTGCCTGATGCATACGGTAGAGGAAGAATTATTGGCGACTTCAGAAGAGTTGCTTTATACGGCATAGATTTTTTAGTAGAGAAAAAGAAAGAAGAATACAATAATATTAAATTCCCTATGTCTGAAGAGAATATAAGGTTAAGAGAAGAAATAAAAGAACAGATTAAAGCATTGTTCGAAATGAAGTCAATGGCTGCAAAATATGGTATTGATATTTCAAAACCTTCTTCAAATGCTTTAGAAGCTGTACAGGCAGTTTATTTTGGATACTTGGCAGGAGTTAAGGAGAATAATGGAGCTGCCATGTCTCTTGGAAGAGTTAGTACCTTTATTGACATATATGTTGAACGTGATTTGCATAATGGCAATCTTAGTGAAATAGAAGTTCAAGAAATTATTGACCAATTTGTATTGAAACTTAGAATGGTTCGACACTTAAGAACTCCTGAGTATAATGAGTTGTTTGCCGGAGATCCCAACTGGGTTACTGAAGCTTTGGGAGGTATGGGGCTTGATGGTAGAACATTGGTTTCCAAAACATCCTTCAGGTTTTTGCATACATTGTCAAACCTGTCGGCTGCGCCAGAGCCAAATATGACTGTTTTATGGTCGGAAAAACTGCCTGAATCTTTCAAAAAATACTGCAGTAAAATGTCCATAGAAACATCTGCTATTCAATATGAAAATGATGACTTAATGAGAGCAATTTATGGCGATGATTACGGAATTGCATGCTGTGTATCAGCAATGAGTATTGGCAAGGATATGCAGTTTTTCGGAGCAAGATGCAATTTAGCAAAATCTCTTTTGATGTCTATTAACGGTGGCGTAGATGAAATTAACAAAGAAAAAGTAATTAGAAATATTGATAAAATAAATTCTCAAGTTCTTAATTATGATGAAGTTCTTACAAATTATAAAAAAGTATTAGAATATGTTGCAGAGCTTTATGTAAATACTATGAATATAATTCATTATATGCACGACAAATATGCTTATGAATCAGGACTTATGGCTCTTCATGACTGTAATGTGAGAAGGCTTATGGCTTTTGGAGTGGCAGGGTTGTCAATAGCTGCAGACTCACTAAGTGCCATAAAGTATGCTAATGTTAAGCCTATTTATGG
>DATESJ010000037.1:0-3638 GCA_035270885.1 Sedimentibacter sp.
AGGAGTTAAAAACATGTCTACTCTTGACAATCCACTGCAGCCCAACGCTTTATAAGTATTTGCAGCCATTTCCTTTGCTTGAGCTTTTAATTCATCGCTTATTCTTGCTGGACAGTAAATTTTCGAATTTTTCTGAGAGTATTTTTCCACATAGTCAAAAAAATCATTCTTTGTATCTATTTCATCAACTTCACCTATTATTAGATCTTCATTGCCTACAACAGCGCAGCCTATTTCAAATCCCGGAATCATTGATTCTATAACTACTTTTCTGTCATATTCAAAAGCTTCCATTATTCCCTTTTCAAATTCATCATAATTTCTTACCTTGCTAATACCAAGGGATGAGCCATTGTTTGCCGGCTTAATGAACATAGGAAGAGATAATTTTTCAAAAGCTTGACTAAATAAATTCTTTATATCTAATGTTTTATGATTCACTGCTGACATAAAGGGAGCAGTTTTAATCCCTGCTGCTTCACAAATTATATGTGTAAATTCCTTGTCCATGGAAATAGCAGAAGATGTCATATCACAACCTACAAAAGGAATTCCTGACATTTGACACATTCCCTGTATCGTACCATCTTCGCCGTTTCTACCGTGGAGAACAGGGAAAATACAATCTAATTCAATTCTTTCAAATGCCTTGTTATTTTCATTAAGCTTTATCAATCCTTTAAAATCCATACTCAACAATACTGGACTCAAATCATCTAAGTGCCATGTATCATCATTTATTTTATCTGCATTTCCTTCATAATGAAGCCATTTTCCATCTCTTGTTATTCCAATCAAAGTTACATCGTATAAATCTTCGGGAATATTGTTAATAATTGCTGCTGATGAATGTAATGAAACGGAATACTCGTCAGACTTGCCTCCAAACAGTATTGCTAATTTAATTTTATTCATTTCCCCACTCCTTTAATTTATTTGCTATATATTCAAGTTTTAAAAACCTGGAACCTTTAACTAAAATTGTACAGTCTTCATTCAAATATTTCTTTAGATATACAGTAGCTTCCTCTTTTGTAGCAAATTCAAGAATATTATTTATATTAGTATTTTCTCTTGCGCCTTTCGCCATGATTTTAGCATCATCCCCTATAGTTATTAATTCATCAATATTATATTTAGATAAATCTTTTCCTACATTGTAATGCATATCATAACTCATTTCTCTGTAACCTAACATATCTCCTAAAACTACTATTTTCTTTTTTGAATCAAACAATTCAAAAATATCTAAAGCTGCATTTATACTTACCGGATTTGATTTATAACAATCATTTAGAATATTGCATTTGTTTATTTTGATTATTTCATTTCTAAGACCTGTTTTTTCAATTTTTAATAGCCCTTCACTGATTTCTTCTGAGTTCATACCAAGTTCCTGTGCTGCCAAAATTGCTGCCATTGCATTTAATGCTTGATGCTTGCCAAGTATGTCAATGTGAAGTTCATCAAAACTTTCATCGCTTACCTTAATTGTAATACCGTTTAAATCTTGTTCAAACTCTTTAAGCCAGATAGTATTATTTTTATTTAATCCAAAAGTTTGCTGACCTATGCTATCTTTGATTTCAGTGTTTTTTACTGTCTCTTCAATCAACTTATCATCACCGAAATAAATGAATAATCCTTTATCTTTTATTCCGCTAACTATTTCAAGCTTTGCTTTAGCTATTTCTTCAATTGAGGAAAAATTATCTATATGTACTAAACCAACACTTGTTATTATTCCAATATCCGGTTCTGCTAAATTAGTTAGAAAATCAATTTCTCCCTTTCTTTCCATGCCCATTTCTATAACAGCAACTTGGCAGTCTTCGTCTAAAGAAAGAAGTGTGAAAGGTACTCCAATTTCAGTGTTGTAATTTCCCATTGTTTTTTGAGTTTTGTATTTTTGTGATAATACTGCAGCAGTAATGTCCTTTGTAGATGTTTTCCCGTTGCTGCCTGTTACTCCCACTATTTTTGTTTTTAGTTTCTTTCTATAATACCTTGAAAGATCTTGAAGACCTTTTACCGTATCATCAACTAAAATAACAGCAATGTTATCTGGAGGATTTGGCTCATCCTTATTCCACAAGGTTGCTATAACTCCGTTTTCTACAGCGTCTTTTATAAAACTATGTCCGTTTACAGTCAATCCCTTTATGGGTATAAAAAGACTGTTCTTGATTACATTTCTCGAATCAATGCTAACTCCTTTAATATCTATATCTTCATCACAGTAGCCTTTACACTCAGCATTTAATATTTCAGATACTTCTTTTATTTTAATATTAATCATTAATAGAATCCTTTCCATTTGATTTTATTATTAATTATATTGCATATGGCTGAATTCTGCAAGGCAAAAAACACTCTGCATGGACAGAGTGTTTTAGTGGTGATTCCTTTTTATTTTATTATTGTTGCTATAGACAGACCATCAACTTGATTATATTCAATCTTATATCCTAATTTTTCAAAGTCTCTTATTTTAATCATTGTTGTTGAATCTACCAATAGGCCTGTCATATCTATTTTTTCTTCGCCTCTAATTACAAATGCTTTTTTATTTACATTGTCCCAATCTACATCTTCTCCGAAAGATTCCCCTATATATCTTAAGGGAAGATAAACTCTATCTTCAATTATAACAAAAGGTTGGTAATCCCAATTTGTAGCACCGTTTAATCTGTATTTGTTAACCTGTGTGTCAGAAGAGTTAGCATACCACTGAAGTTCAACTTTTTGAACAGGATTAACTTCATTTTCTACTTTTTCTAAAATCTTTTCCATTTCTTCTAAGGCTATTGTGTTTCCAGTTACAGGAACTTTTTCAACTTCCTTGGGAGTTAATCTTGTAGTAGATAGCAATTTCCCCATCGATATATCATCGTATATGATTTCTGCTGATGTCACTTCTTTATAGGATTCATTTTCTTTACTAATATCTTGCTTTATTATACTTCCATTAAACAAGTTGCTATATTCTTTCAGTTCTTCAAATTCCTCAAAGTACAATGCAGCTTCATCAATAAAATCATAGAAATCCTGTCTGCTAGCTTCCATTTCTTCAACTATTTCATTTTTTTCTTCTTGGCTGATTTCCTCACCTAAAATGGAATAAACATTTTCTATGTAATTCATTGTTTCATCATATACAGGTTCTTTGTTTACACTTATATATGTTACTAAATTTCGTAGAAATTCTAAAGTGCTTTCAGGTGTTAATTCAATGGAATATCCATTGTTTATTTTCTTAACAAGTTTTGAATCAAAGCCTTTAAATGCTTTTGTTAAATATTCATATGCACTTTCATAAATTTCTGCATATGGAACTTCATTAGGTATTTCTACAAATTCTTCACTTAAATCTTCATATACTATGTATTCAATATCTTTTAGGTCATTATTATATAGTTTTTCAACTACCTTGCCATATTCTTCAGTGCCATTAAGCATTTTTTCATATTTCACAATTTCTATAAGAGCATTTTTGGAAATATATAATTTGTTATCTACAAACTTAATATTAATAGGATTTTCAATTTCTACATCATTGATTTTAAATGTAAAATCCATGGTTCCATATAGGTCATTTAAATTATCCATATTGACTTCACCGTTTATATCAAAATCAA
>DATESJ010000038.1:0-2178 GCA_035270885.1 Sedimentibacter sp.
TTAACTGCTAACAAAAAAATCACCGCTGCTCAATATAGAGATTTATTAAATACTAACAGAAAAATGGCTATTGCACTTTTGGAGCATTTCGATATGATTAAACTTACAAAACGTTTAGAAAATGACAGAATTTTCTACTAAATTTGACAATTGCTTAATATTTTTCTGTCAAGCATTTCTAAAAATGTCCTAAAAAATTCAAAACATTAGCACCAATAATTTGGTGCTTTTTTAATAGAAATATATTAAAACAATCAAAAATACGTACAAAATTGCAGCAAGTTCGTCACCAATGTTTGGCAAAGAAAGGAAAAACGCTTTATTGAACTATAAGAGCGTTGAAAACTCAAAAAAGGACATAACAAAAAGACCTTTGTGAATCAGTTATGTATGTGGATTTGTGGATTTATGGAAAACTCTGCATAGTCCATCGTAATCTTTACTTTTTAGTGAGTTTCCCACAAACTCCACAAGCCCCACAAACACTACTACTACAAAAAGACCGATCATTCTTACAAAAGAATAAAAACAAACAATTATGGTTAACCTGCTAACTTGTTCCTATGAGCTTGCGTTTCTAAATATTTTTCAAAAGAAGCTCTTTTCCAAGGATGGCTCATTGGAGGTATGTACTTTTTCTTTGTTTTTTTAGGGGTGCTTTTGAAATCAAAATTTTTAGATGTGCGTTCATGTACGGGAATTTCTTCTAATGCATACACCTGTTCTCCTACGCATCCAAACAATTGACCATCAAAAGCTTTAATTACCATGCAATGAGTACCTTTGTGATAATGAACAGTAATTCCATTGGAATTTACAGTTTTAAAGTGCTTTTTATCGAATTTAATGCAATGTCCATTATCAATTTTTCTTCCCACAAGAACAGCTAAAGTCAAATTAACTTTTTCAATATCCGGTTGCTTTTCAAACACAGATTTGATATTATCTACAGGTAAAGCAAACTTATCATTGAATTTTTTTATGTAGGAGTTTAAAAATTCATTGGCTTGATCAATTGTGCTTATACCTTTTAGTCTCATCTCGATTATGAGACGTGATTGCAGTGTTTGGAACACTCGTTCAACACGCCCTTTAGCTTGAGGGACACTGCTGGTTTTAATCTCAATTCCAAGCTGCTTACAGGCATAGCCGAATTGGGTGAAAGTATCCTCTTCAACAGAAGGGGATTTTTTCTGTTTGTATTCAAAAACAGTACGTTTATCAGTATAAAACATATAAGGAATGCCATATTGTGTTAACACCTGATGTAAAACATTGTAATAACCATTTAGAGTTTCTTGCTTGTCGAAATAAGCACCTACAATGCTGCCTGTAGCGTCATCAATAGCGATATGAAGTTGACTTTTATCTGTTCCAAACCAATTGTGCAAGGAGGCATCCATTTGAAGCATTTCGCCAAAATATGCACATCTTGGTCTTCTTGGGTGTGCATCTTCAATGGCAATTATTGTATTATGTAGGTTTGCAATTTCTTTTTTTGTTTTAGTAATCTTAAGTTGCTCTCTTAGCTTTTTTGCAAGACTTTTTCTTTTCTTACGTGTTGCCTTTGGTGAAATAATATTCTCTTCCATTAGGATTGTATGTATAGTGCTTGGTGAAACTTTAATGTTTTCGTACTCCTCTAAAAGCTCAGAATAATGTACAAAATTAGCATCTTCATATTTTGTACGATAAAGATCAAGCACATTCTGTCTTGTTTCATCTTCTAATGTATGAACAGGTTTTCTTCCCTTATTTCCATGAACAAAGAATTCCTTCCCTTGCTCTTTATATCCTTTAATCATTCTATTTACATGTCTTTTGCTACATCCTAATTCAATAGCTGCTCTTTGCTTATTTCCATCTGTATCTACTACTTTCTTTATTATTTCATATTTTTTGTTCTCATCCATTGTCAGTATTACCTTTCTCATTCTGCCACCTCATATTTTTGTCATGAGGTTCTATTATACTACATTTTCTTTTTTGGGACATAATCAAATGTGGTATAATAGGACATTATCACATATCAATCAGAATCATATACATATTTCGTATGTGATTGCTTCCCTACGTTGGTATTAGCCAACAGGTTCAATGGGTCAGGTTTTACCTTCTCAACTACCATGTAGTTCCCCCGCAATTCTTAATTGTATTTGAATTATATACCCTAGTGTC
>DATESJ010000039.1:0-2334 GCA_035270885.1 Sedimentibacter sp.
ACCGCACCACATCATTTTGGCAAATCCTGGACGGTTTGGAAGGTCTTTTTTGTAGGTTTCATAATCTTCAACAATATATGTGTTTGCTTCTCTATGAGCTTTTGCTTTCTCAAATAATTCTTTTTGCATTGATTCAAGCATATCATGTATTGTGTCTTCGATATTGTCAAGCGAAATCATTTCTTTTTCAAGCTTATCTCTTCTTACAGCAACTGCTTGATTGTTTTCAATATCTCTTGGGCCTATTTCAATACGTATTGGGTAACCCTTCATTTCGTATTGATTAAATTTCCAGCCTGGTGAATTTTCTGTATTGTCATCAAGCTCAACTCTGATTCCTTTTGCATTAAGTTTCTCATATAATTCATTAGCCTTTTCAAGAACGCCCTCTTTCTTTTGAGCTATTGGAATTATTACAACTTGAGTAGGTGCCATCTTTGGAGGAAGTACTAACCCTCTGTTATCAGAATGAACCATTATCAAACCACCAATTAATCTTGTAGAAATTCCCCATGATGTATGATATGGATGTTCTTCTTGACCGTTTCTGCCTTGGAACTTAATTTCAAAAGCTTTGGTAAAATGCTGTCCTAAATTATGAGACGTTCCTGCCTGAAGCGCCTGACCGTCATGCATCAATGCTTCCATAGTATATGTGGCATGTGCTCCTGCAAATTTTTCTTTTTCACTTTTTTGTCCTATAACAACAGGCATAGCCATTAAGTCTTCAGCTACCTGTCTATATATATCGAGCATTTGAAGTGTTTCTGCCTGTGCTTCATCCTCAGTTTCATGAAGGGTATGACCTTCTTGCCACAAAAATTCTGAAGTTCTTAAAAAAGGTCTTGTTGTTTTTTCCCATCTTACTACACTACACCATTGATTGTACAAATATGGTAGGTCTCTGTATGAGTTAAGCCATTTTGCATACATATGGCATATAATTGTTTCAGATGTTGGTCTTACAACCAATCTTTCACCTAATTCCTGGTTCCCTCCATGTGTTACCCATGCAACTTCAGGAGCAAATCCCTCCACGTGTTCTTTTTCCTTATTTAATAAACTTTCAGGTATTAATAAAGGAAAATACATATTTTTATGTCCGGTTGCTTTAAATTTCGCATCAGCATACTCTTGGATTCTTTCCCAAAGTGCATATCCGTAAGGTCTTATAACCATAAATCCCTTTACAGGCGAATAATCAACCAATTCATTCTTCATTATTACATCTGTATACCATCTGCTGAAGTCTTCTTCCATAGGTGTGATTTCTTTTACAAATTCTTTTTCTTTTTTAGCCATCTTTTCTCCTTTCATTAGGGCATACGCAGGGTACACCAATTTATTTGCTTCCAATGGTTTCATAAATAAATAAATAAACCGCCCCTAAAAATTTAGAGGCGGATTTCCGCGGTACCACTCTAATTACTGCATAAGCAGCATCTCATTTCATCATACTCCAAGGCGGGTTCACAATACAGTAGGCCGAAAATCTTTCACCAGCGATTTTCTCTCTAGAGACCATGTATAATTACTATTCCTCTTCAAAGTAAACTATTAATAATGACTCTATCTTATAGAAAATTTATATTATTGTCAATGTTTTTATACTTATTTATAATTTATTTAATTTATTTAATTGAACAATTGGAAAATGTTCTCTTGATATTAGAAATGACTACCTGTATAATATAAATATGGTAATAATAAAATCTTAGGAGGAAAATTATGAAGAAAAAAGTATTAAGTTTAGCATTAGTAGCATTATTAGTTCTAAGCAGTTTCAGCTTTGCTTTTGCAGAAGATGCAGAAATCACTAAAATTACTATTATTCACACTAATGATACCCATGCAAGATTAGAGGGTTCAACATCAGAAATAGGCTTTGCGAAAATAGCCACTTTGGTAAAAGAAGCTAAAGCAGCAAATCCTAACACATTGGTTCTTGATGCAGGCGATACGCTTCATGGTATGCCTATAGTTAATATCTCTAAAGGAGAAAATGCTATAAAGGTATTGGAAGCTGCAGGGTATGACAATATGACATTAGGAAACCATGACTTTAATTATGGCAAAGACAGATTGTTTGAATTAAGAGATATGTCCCAAGTGGGAATGCTTAGTGCAAATATTGTTGATGAAAATGACGAATATGTTTTTACACCATATGTTATAGAAGAAGTAGGCGGAATTAAAGTAGGTATATTTGGACTTACTACTCCTGAAACAGCATATAAAACAAGCCCAACAAATGTAGAAGGATTAACTTTTGCAGATTCTATTGAAGTTTCTAAGAAAATGGTTGAAGAATTAAAAGACAAGACAGATGTTATT
>DATESJ010000040.1:0-2946 GCA_035270885.1 Sedimentibacter sp.
AGGTGTAATTGAATACAAAGGAGCAATAAATCTATTAAAAGGGGCTATGGAAAGCTCACACATTATAAGTACCGTAAGTGAAAGTTATTCAAAGGAAATTTTTGATGACTACTATGCTCATGGTTTAGCAGAAATTATTAAAAAGAATTCTTCAAAAACAAGGGGAATACTAAACGGAATAGACACTGAATTCTATAACCCTGAAACAGATGAAGCATTATTTGAGAACTATAACATAAAAAAAATTGAAAAAAAGGCTCTAAACAAACTAAACTTACAGTCTCTTTCAGGACTTCCTCAAGATAAAGATGTACCAGTAATTGGTATTATTTCAAGACTGGTTAAACACAAGGGTTTTGACTTAATAATAAATGCCATGGAAGAAATGCTTAAAGAAAAAGTCCAGTTTATTATAATTGGAAAAGGTGAAAGAGGATACGAATTATTTTTCAAATCCCTGCAGGACAGCTACCATGAGAAAGTGTCCACAAGGATAGATTTTAATTCCGACCTAGCAAGAAAAATTTATGCTGGAGCAGATTTATTCCTCATGCCATCAATAAGCGAACCTTGTGGCATAGCACAAATGATTTCTTCAAGATATGGAACAGTTCCTATTGTAAGAGAAACCGGTGGACTTAAGGATTCAATAAAAGATGCAAGTCTCGGTGAAGGTAATGGCTTTACATTTAGCCAGCAAACTTCCCAAGCATTATATGATGCTGTTAAAAGAGCCTTAAAAGTTTATGATAACAAAGATGATTGGAGTAAGTTGGTAGAATCAGTTATGAAAATAGATTTCAGCTGGAAAAAATCCGCTGAAAAATATTACGAAATGTATCATAGCTTACTAAACTTAGGAGAATGATAATGACAAAAATTGACGCAAAACTCATTAATCAATTAATTGATGATGAAATTTTTAGATATTGGAATACCGAACCTAAAAGTGCCAATTCAAATCAAGTATACAGAGCTTTGTCGATTGTGATAAGAGATTTGCTCTTGCAAAAAAGAAATGAATTTATGCAAAAACAAAATGGACATAAGCAAGTTTATTATATGTGCATGGAGTTTCTTATAGGCAAATCCCTTAAAAATAATCTTTATAATTTAAATATTGAAAAGGAAACTATAGAAGCACTAAAAGAGTATAATGTTACCTTAGATGAATTAAGCTCCATAGAAAAAGACCCAGGTCTTGGCAATGGGGGACTTGGAAGGCTTGCTGCCTGCTTTATGGATTCCCTGGCAACACAAAATTACCCGGCAACAGGCTTTTCTATAAAATATGAATTTGGACTTTTCAAGCAAAAAATAATTGACGGGTGGCAGACAGAACTACCAGATGATTGGCTTACTACTTCCGATGTATGGCTAATTCCTAAAACTGAAGAAAGAGTAATAGTAAAATTCGACGGTAGTATCAGAGAAGAGTGGTCTCCTGATGGACTAAAAATATATCATGATTTTGCTACTGAAGTAGAGGCAATACCATATGACCTTATGATTTCAGGGTATAAGAGCGATGGAGTAAGCTTATTGAGATTATGGGAATCAAGAAGTTTGAACAGCTTTGATATGAATTTATTTTCTCAAGGCGACTATATAAGGGCCTTATCAGAGGATTCAATGGCAGAAGCAATTTCAAAAGTTTTATATCCGGCAGACAACCACAATGAAGGTAAAATACTAAGACTTAGACAGCAATACTTCTTGGTTTCAGCATCAGCACAAACTATTGTTAAAAATCATTATAAAAAATATAAAACACTGGATAATTTCAGCGAAAAAAATGCCATCCATATTAATGACACTCATCCTGCGCTAATAATACCTGAATTAATGCGAATATTTATGGACGAATACAAATTGACATGGGAAAAAGCATGGAACTTAATAATTAATACAGTTTCCTATACAAATCATACTGTAATGACGGAAGCTTTGGAAACATTCGATGAAAATATAGTAAGAACTAAGCTTCCAAGAATATATATGATAATACAAGAAATCAACAGAAGGTTTATGCAAGAAGCATCATCTAAATACAATGATTACAGCAAAGCTATGAATATGTCCATATTCGGATATGGCAGAGTTAATATGGCTAATATGTGCATCATAGGAAGCCATAAGGTCAACGGTGTTGCACAGCTTCATTCAGAAATTTTGAAAAGAACCATATTCAAAAACTTTTATGAATATAGTCCCGAAAAGTTTCTTAATGTTACAAATGGAATAACCCATAGGCGATGGTTGAATCAGGCAAATCCTTTGCTAAAAGATTTAGTTGAGAACCTTGTGGGACGCGGATACAGCACAAGCCCTGAAAAACTTAATATGCTTAAATTTTTCAAAGATGATGACAGTGTTTTAAGTAAATTAGATGATATCAAGTATCAAAATAAAAAAGTGCTTGCTGAATATGTAAGAAAAAACAATCATATTGATATAAATATTGATTCAATATTTGATATACAGGCAAAAAGACTCCACGAATATAAAAGACAGCTTTTAAATGCGCTTAGAATTATAAATATAATTATTGATATTAATGAAGGGAATACTGCTGACCTTGTACCAGAAACTTTTATATTTGCTGCTAAAGCCGCTCCCGGCTATCAAAGGGCAAAAGAAATAATTCAGCTTATTTTTGCCTTAAGCGAATATGTCAACAAAAATACATTTATAAAAAAATATATAAATGTTGTTTTCTTAGAAAATTATTCTGTAAATTTAGCAGAAATATTAATACCTTCAGGTGAGTTAAGCGAGCAAATATCCTTAGCAGGTAAAGAAGCAAGTGGAACAGGAAATATGAAATTCATGTTAAATGGGGCAATAACCATTGGTACATATGACGGAGCCAATGTGGAAATAATCAACGAAGTAGGAGAAGAGAACTTTTTCTTGTTTGGAATGAGGGACTATGAAGTTGATGAA
>DATESJ010000041.1:0-6333 GCA_035270885.1 Sedimentibacter sp.
CCTATATAAGAATTTAATGTTAGTGGTTGATATTGTGTCAAAACACCTATTGTATCTAAACCGGAGTTGACACAATTAGATAAGGCAAAGTCAATTATTCTGTATTTGCCTCCAAATGGTACAGAAGGTTTTGCAATTTTAGTTGTAAGAGCTCCTAATCTGCTGCCTTGTCCACCTGCAAGGAGCATGACAACACATTCTTTTTTAGCTAATTTCATAAAGAATACCTCCCTTTTTATTCATGTTATATTTAGTATCTTTTTTTAAAAAAATTATTGAAAGAGATGGTAAAGTTAATGATAAAAATGAATCATATCCATGCACAGTTCCAAGAGATGATATTATTTTCTCTTTGTTTCCGGAGCCTGTACCACCATATTCCTGATTATTTGAATTAAATACTTCAGTGTAAATCCCCTTGTCTGCACCGATCAAATATTCATGTCTTTCAGTAGGAGAAAAATTTGCAACTGCAATTAATTCTTCACCATTTTTGTTTATTCGCTTAAAAGCTATAACATTCTGATCAAAATCGTCATTGGAAATCCACTTAAAGCCGTTCCAGGAATAATCAATTTCCCAAAGCTCAGAATATTTTAAATAAAATTCATTTAATTCCTTAATATATGTATTTAATTTTCCATGGTATTCGTAATCTGTCATAAACCATTCAATTCCTTTGTTGAAATCCCATTCAACAAATTGCCCTATTTCATATCCCATAAAATTTAGTTTTTTTCCAGGATGAGCCATCATGTAGCCTAAAAGAACTCTTACATTTCCAAACTTTTCTTCATAAGGGCCAGGCATTTTGTTGATAATAGATTTCTTGCCATGTACAACCTCATCATGAGATAAAGGAAGTATAAAATTTTCGCTAAAGGCATAATGAAGTGAGAAAGTTATATTTTTATGTTTGTATTTTCTGAAAAAGGAGTCCGTTTCCATATAGTCAATCGTATCGTTCATCCAGCCCATATTCCACTTGAAATTAAAACCAAGTCCACCTAAATAAGTAGGCTTTGTAACCATAGGCCATGCAGTGGATTCCTCTGCTATCATCATAGTGTTAGGATAATTTTTAAATATAGTTTCATTAAGCTTTTTTAAAAAAGATATTGATTCAAGATTTTCATTTCCTCCATATATGTTTGGAGTCCATTCTCCTTCTTTTTTATCATAATCTAAATACAGCATTGAGCTTACTGCATCTACCCTCAGGCCATCAGCGTGATAAACATCCAACCAAAATACAGCATTTGATATTAGGAATGATTGAATTTCAGTTTTTCCAAAGTCAAATTTATGTGTTCCCCAGCTTTTAATCTCTCTTTTTTCAGTGTCTTTATATTCGTATAGATAGCTTCCGTCAAATTTATATAGACCATGTTCATCTTTTGGGAAATGAGCCGGAACCCAATCAAGGATTACTCCGATGCCATTTTGGTGACATTGGTCAATAAGATATTTTAAATCATCAGGTTCTCCAAAACGTTTGGTAGGTGCATAATATCCTGAAACTTGATAACCCCAAGACCCGTCAAAAGGATATTCCATTATTGGCATAAGTTCAATATGAGTATAAAAATGTTCCTTAACATGAGATATCAACATGGGTGTAATTTCTCTGTAGCTATAAAAATCAGAGTTTTCTTTACGTCTCCATGAGGATAAATTAACTTCATAAATATTTATTGGAATCTCATACAAGTTAATTTTTGTTTTAAAGTTTTGCCAATTTGAATCATGCCATTGATATTTGTTTATATTGCAAACAATCGATGCTGTTTCCATCTTTGTTTGAGAAGAAAATGCATAAGGGTCAGACTTATAAATATCTATATTATCTGCACTTGTAATAATATATTTATACAATTCGCCTTCCTTTATATTAGGAACAAATAATTCCCATATGCCACTTTCAGGAAGTCTTTTCATTTCAAAGTCCGTATTTTTTTGCCAATTGTTGAAATAGCCGGTGAGATGCACTTTTTTTGCATTAGGAGCCCAGACTCTGAATACAGTACCTGTGTTTTCTATAATATGCGAGCCTAAAAAATTATATGAATAATAGTTTGTACCTTGGTGGAATAAGTAAGTTGGTAATTGATCATTAGTCTTCATAAATTACCTCATTATAATCGTATTAGAACCATATATTGTTAATATTCTATATTAATTATACAACAGATATGAAATTTTATAAAGGTTAATTTATAGCTATTATTACTATTTACCATAATTTAGACAAGTTTAAACAAAAACCATGACAAAGAAAAAGACATCCTTAAAAAGAATGTCAAACTAGGAAGGTAGACGCATCTATACCAGTTGCGTCATCAATATTTAGTTAAAATCTATTTCTCCTACACCTGTGGTAAGATTAATGTTTGTACCTTGATCATTTTTTGTTTCAATTCTTTCATCTTTCATAAATTCGTTAATAGTTGCGTGATATCCTGAATCGTCATTTATGGACATTTGTATATCTCCAACTCCTGTTTCTGCTATAATACTCACGGCTTTTGATATGTTGCTGAAAGACATATCTATTTCACCGGTATTGGATTTGAATTCAGAATTTCCGATTGCTGTACAGTCTTTAAGCACGATTGCTCCCACACCAACCTTTATATTATATGAGCCTTCTGATTTGTCTATGGTGATTTCACCTACATTATTATCTATTTGGAAGTTGCTAGAAATACCACTTAGGTGAACATCTCCTACATTTGTTGAAACTTCAATATCTTTTATAGAAGAAGGAATATATATTACTAAATCTGTTATAAGGCTTATACCGCTTAAAGGCTCATTAAATGAAGTATCCACGACAATGGAGTTACCTTCTGTTTTTACGGTATATTTATAATTTTCTATTATTTCTTCAGCTTTTTCTTTTGAACCAGCTTTTGCAGTAATACTTATATTTATTATTGTATCGTCAGATTGGTGAGATGTAATACTTATATCTCCCACTGAACTATTCAAATTAATGGTATTTACATCCGCAGATTCAACAGTATGAGATTCCTTTTTTTCGGTCTTTTCCTGTCCTACAGTGTTTATTAATGCATCAGTTACTAAATCAGAAACATCTTTAACTTTGTCTTCATCAACTTTTAACAATGAAGTACAGCTTGTAGATAAAATCATAATGATTAATAATATACAAATTAATCTTTTCATTTCTTCCCCTCTTTATAAATTAATTTTCTTTTCCAGTAGATATCCCGAAATTCCTGTAAAAACAATTGCTTGTATTATTAAAACTACAATCATTGGAAGCAAGACCATTGCAAATCCTTGGGCTGTAATATTTCCTGATACGGTCATGGATTCTATGGAATTGTAATAGGGGGCAATAACCTTAAATAATTTGCTTGATATAAATGACATAGCCCAGTTAATGCACAAAAATATTATGAAAGAAAACAATCCTCCAAATTTGATTTCAGAAAATATACTTTTTCTTATGGTCATAGCAGTATAAACAGTTGTTATAAAAGCAATTAAAAATGTAAGAGCAGCCAATAGAAATATTAATAGATGACCTAAGCTGAAACCAAGACTGCCGGACAATAAATTGTCAACAACTCCTATTATTCGGCTGTAATCAATTTCACCACCCATTGAAATAACAATGTATGCACCGTTAACCATTATAAAAATAAAATATATTAATAATAGTATAAAACCTTCAAGTACTGCTGTTAATAGTTTTGAAGATATGATTTTATATCCACTGTTAGGTGTCATAAAGAGCATGTAACCTGTTTTCTTATTAAGATCTTCAGAGTACATTTTTATAATATCTATTAAATAAAGAACAGATAACACAAGAGGGAAAAGTAATAGAAACATGGTACTTCCTCCGGGACCTCGGCTTATTGCCAATATATTTAAGGCAATTGCCGAAATAAGTGTCATGCTAAGCAATTTGTATTTTCGTATAAATTCAAATTTTATTAATTTAAGCATTTCTGAATACCTCCTTATACAATCCTTCAACTGATAATTGTCTTTCTTGCCTTAATTCTTCAGCATCTCCGAAAACTTCTACTATGCCGTCTTTAAGAAAAATAACAGAATCAAGTATCTTTTCGATTTCACTCACTAAATGGGTGGAAATTATCATTACCTTATCTTCACTGTGAGACTTTGTAATAATGTCCATTATTGTGTCTCTTGATAATACATCAACACCGTTTAAAGGTTCATCAAGCATATATATTTGCACATCTCTTGACAGCGCTATAACAGCCTTAAGCTTACCTATTTGTCCTGATGACAGGTTAGCAATTTTATAGTTTAAATTAATATTAACTTCATTAATAAGACTTATAGCGTAATCATATCTAAAATCCTCATACATATTATTGTAGAATTTCACTATATCAAGAACTTTGAAGGATTCGTACATAAAGTTTTCTGTAGGCATGTATGATACATATGCCTTGGTTTTATATGATAATTCTTGGTCGTTTATTAAAACTTGGCCGCTACTTTGCTTATGAAGACCTGCTATAACTTTCATAAGAGTTGTTTTGCCACTTCCATTAGGTCCTAATAAACCGTATATTTTACCTGGTTCAAAATTAAGTGTAACATTACTTAAAGCAGTTTTATTGTAATATTTTTTTGTTAAATCATTAATTTGTAATATGTTCAAATTATTCAATCCCTTCTATACTATTATTATTTTCTCTTTCTATAAACTTAATCATTTCTTCCTTGGTGTATCCTATTTGCATCATTCCCTCAATGAATGTTGAAATTTGATTTTTGGCCATTTTATATCTTAACTCTTCAATTTGAGCAGTAGATTCTGTTATAAATGTTCCTAAACCTCTTTTTGTAAAAACTATTTCTTCTATTTCTAATTCCTTATACACCCGTGCAACTGTATTAAAATTTATACCTAATTCATTTGAATACTCTCTTGAGGATAGCAGCTTTTCACCGGGCTTAAGCCTTCCTGAAACTATATCTTGTTTGATTTTCTCTATTACCTGCAAATATATAGGTATACTGTTGTTAAATTCCAACTTATCACCTTCTTTCATGTGTATTAGTATCATAATTCAATAGTATACTAATACAAAACAAATGTCAAGAGGTAAATTCAAATTTTATACTTGACACGAAATTTATAAAGTTATATACTCAAACAAATAATTTCTGCACAAAACTCTCATTTGCACTACTGATGGGAGATTTTTTGTATGACCTAACCCCATTTTCACACTGCATTCCCCTGCGTATGGCCTAACCCCATTTTCACGACCAAAGGGAGATGAAAATGGATGGTAGTAAATCACATAAGAAGAGGAGGATATAATGCATAAAAAATTATTTATTCCGGGACCTATAGAAGTAAAAGAAGATATTTTAAGTAAAATGGCAATGCCCATGATTGGTCATAGAAGCAAGGAAGCTTCTAATCTTCAAAGAGACATATCGAATAACCTTAGAAAGTTGTTTTTCACAGAAAATGAAATTTTATTATCATCATCTTCAGGAAGTGGCTTGATGGAAGCTGCAGTAAGATGTTGTACAAAAGAAAGAGCTGCAATATTTTCAATAGGATCATTTGGTGACAGATGGCATGAAATGGCTGTTTCAAATGGAATTAATGCTGATTTGTTCAAATCGGAATTAGGAAGTATTACTAGTCCTGATATGGTTGATCAGGTATTATCAACAGGCAAATATGATTTAGTTACAATAACTCACAATGAAACATCAACAGGAGTTATGAATCCAATTGATGAAATTAGTAAGGTTATTAAAAAATATCCTCAAGTAATTTTCTGTGTAGATGCAGTCAGTTCTGCAGCAGGTGTAAAAATTGAAACAGATAAACTTGGAATAGACATATGTATTACATCTTCTCAAAAAGCTCTTGGACTTCCTCCGGGACTATCTATTTGTACAATATCAGAAAGAGCTGTTGAAAAAGCAAGAACTGTTAAAAATAGAGGATTTTACTTAGATTTGGTACAATTGTACGATACAATCAAAACGAAGGATTATCAGTATCCGTCAACTCCAAATTTATCATTAATGTTTGCATTAAATTATCAATTGGAGTTAATAATGGAAGAAGGATTAGAAAACAGATTTAATCGACATTTAGCCATGGCTGAATATACAAGAAACTGGGCAAAAAAGTACTTTTCATTATTTCCAGATGAAAAATATGCATCTGTAACACTTACAACAGTGAAAAATACTCGCCATATAAGTGTTAAGGAATTAAATGAGCAATTAGGTAAAAGAGGCTTTGTTATTTCAAACGGCTATGGTAATTTAAAGGAAAAAACATTCAGA
>DATESJ010000042.1:0-4149 GCA_035270885.1 Sedimentibacter sp.
AAAAGCAAGCAAACATAAGCACTTAATAATTTACTATGATATGATACTTACAATTATAAAGGACAAATATGCAAAGCTATCTAACCTAATAGAATACTTTCAAAACTTACCTAATGGTAGGTACAAAGTAGAAATAACCAAAATGCGTAACAGCAGGACAATCCAACAAAACAAATGGTTGTGGGGTGTTGTGTATGAACAAATCTTACAAGGTCTAATTTGTGTTGGCTACGATGAATTTACAAGTAAGGAGGAAGTACACGAATATTGCAAGAGTGTATTTACATCAGATAGCAAAATAAACAAGCATACAGGAGAGATAATAACCTTTCCTACTTCAACAAAAGACATGAACACAGTCGAGTTTGTTACCTATGTAGATTTATTAAGAGATTGGGCATCTGAGTACCTTAATATTGATATTCCAGACCCAACGAAAGAATTAAACATTTAAAAATACAATTATGGCACGACCAATAAAACAAGGATTAGACTATTTCCCTTTTGATGTAGATTTTTTCCAAGATTTAAAAATAAGAAAGATTATTCGTTCAAATGGGCAATGTAGTCCAGCGGTATTAATTTGTGTTCTTGCTTTAATATATAAAGAAAATGGATACTACATTAATTGGGATGAAGATACTGCTTTTGTAGTGTCTGAAATGCTAAACTCTGACGAAGAAACAATCTCCCTTGTTGTTTCTAAAGCTATTGAAGTAGATTTTTTTAACAAAGAAGTTTTTTCAAAATTCAGCATCCTGACTTCAAGAGCTATCCAAAAAAATTGGATTAAACACACTCAATTTGTACCTATATCATTTTTAGATTATGAAATAAACCTATTAGGCAATATTAAAATAGCTAAATACAAACATTCTGAAAAGATAAGAATGTATAATCATAATGTAAAACAATGGTATAAGATAATCAAAGAAGTATTTAAGAGAGATAATTATACTTGTCAATATTGTGGTCAAATAGGAGGGAAATTAGAAGCTGACCATATAATACCTTTTTCTAAAGGAGGAAGTGATGAAACGAGTAATTTAATTACTTCTTGCAGAAAATGCAACAGACAAAAGAAAGATAAGTCGGCAAATGAATTTATTAAATGGAGGGAAAGTAGATATGAAAAAAACTAATTACTTTAGCCACGATAGTAACGCTCGGAACGATGACAAAATACTCGCCGTACGAATGGAATTTGGTGCTGAAGGATATGGAATATATTTTATGCTGCTTGAAAGATTAAGGGAAGATAGTAAATATATGAGTATCAGAGATTATAATATGATTGCCTTTGACTTTCGCACAAGTGTTGATAAAATAAAATCTATTGTTGAAGATTTTGGATTATTTATTTTTACTGAAGATGGAAACTACTTTTACTCAGAAAATTTTAATGAAAGAATGAGTATAAAAGATGAAAAAACAGAAAAACGTTCAATAGCTGGAAGAAAAGGAATGGCGAGTAGATATGCTAAAAAACAACAAAACGATAACAATGTTATAACAAAGTTAGATAATTTAGATAACAATGTTATAACAGACGAAGAAAAAAATCTAACAAGTAAAGTAAAGGAAAGGAAAGAAAAGAAAAGAAAAGAAAATAATACATTTACTAACGTAAATATATTAGAAAACAAATTTGAAAAAAATGATAAAATGGAAACAAACCTTAACAACTCTTCTGGTGAAAATAAAAAAGAAAAAGTTGCGTCAAAAAGAAAAACATTTGTCAGCCCAACGATTGATGAAATTGTGGATTATTGCAACGAAAGAAAAAACAATATCAATGCAACAACATTTTGGAACTTTTACGAAAGCAAAGGGTGGCTTGTAGGTAAAACAAAAATGAAAGATTGGAAAGCCGCTATTAGAACTTGGGAGAGTAAAGAGAAAACTAACAAAAGCCAATCTTTCTCAACTTCAAACTGTATCAGAGAACGAAGAGCATCAGAACTTTTGGGAGGACAAAACTAATGAGCGACATACAAAAACTAACCAAAGAAGAGTTGGCCATATTCCAAACTGATATCCCAGCTATTTACAAGGTCGAAAATTATGTTGTGAACGTAGCTAAGAACCAAGTTGACTTTATGCAATGGTGCAAATTCGTTATCCAACAAGCCTTAGATTGCAAGGGCGACAACAAAACAGACAAAGCAGGAGAAACAACAATGGCAATAGGATTTGCAAAGGCTATATTGCTTGACTATTCCCACATCTCTTTAGATTTGATTGAACAGACTTTAATTCGTAATCACTTCGGTGAAGGATATGTAGCAAGTTGGGGAAGCCTAATCGAAACACTCCAGAAAGAAGGTTTGAACAGGCAATCAGTCGAGAACAAACTCAAAGAACTGGAGAAAGTACGAAAACAAGAAGAGCAAGAAAGACAACAACGCTTGCATAAACTAAGAGAACAACAGAATACCCCACAAGCAAAGAGGAAAAGAGTTAAGCAAATTTACATCGATTGGATAGAAAAAGGAAAACTTGACGATTACAACAATGAAGTGTTTTCTTGGATAATAAAGAAAGAACT
Source organism: Sedimentibacter sp. (assembly GCA_035270885.1). Taxonomy (GTDB): domain Bacteria; phylum Bacillota; class Clostridia; order Tissierellales; family Sedimentibacteraceae; genus Sedimentibacter. The sequence goes on from DATESJ010000042.1 coordinate 2,549, forward strand.
TTACCATTGGTCGGAAGAGGAACGAGCTAAGGCGAAAAGCATTGCAAGAACTAAGACCAGAGAAGTGTACGTCAAAATGAAAGCAAGAGCAGGTATGGACTTTGATAAGATAAAAAGAATTAACACAATTATCAACAGCACGTTAGAGGAAGAAGAGTTGTTTGACAAATTCAACAAAGAGCAATTAACAACAATTTACTTCCAAAGCATAAAAGCCGAAAAGGAACAGAATAACGACGTTTAAGGCGTTCAAAACATCCAAGACAAGCAAATATACTTAAAACATATTAAAGTCGCTTAAATTAAATAAAAGGTATCAAGAAATGGAAAACACACCCAAGACAAAAGAACAGATTAACGAACTCAAAATGTCGCTCGATATTTTAATCAATTTCAATAATTGGAGAAACGGAAGGCAGTACGTGACGATTCACAGCAACAAAGAAGTATCAAATGCAATAGCCTTTGCAGTAAACATTATGGAGGAAGACCTAAAAAAACAGAGTAAAAATAACCAATAAAAAATAAACATATGAATGAGCAATTAAAAAACACTCCTGAATATAAGATTGTAAACGACTTGACAGTTTTGACATTCTTATTAAACGATGTTCAAGAAACATTACTACTAAATCTTTTGCAAACTTTTAAAGATTTAAAGTTTAAACACAAAACAGAATTTGAGCATAAGATTAAACAATCGCTTGTATCTGTACAGAACCTAAAGAAGCCAGTTAATAAAATAGACTTAGATTCTCAATGTAGGTTTGGAGACGTCGCAGACGACCTATACCAACTTATCTTTAATATCTATGTAGCAACAGGAGGACACCCTAAGAACTTATCTGCTATTAACAACTTCGTACTAAAATTTGCTATTGAATATACAGAGGAAGGCGAAAAGTATTGTACTTGTTGTAAGAAAGCAAAACCTATTACACAATTCTATCACAATAATAGATATACAGACAGGTTGTCTTTTTACTGCAAAGAGTGTAGCGACTACAAAGTTAAACTATCAAAAAATAAAAAGTTAAGAAAAGGATTATGAACAAACACATTTTTAAATTAGAAGAAGAAACCAATAAAGTTTGGAATGAGGAAACTAAAAGCTTTGAAGAATTTATTGAATTAAACAAAAAAGAAAATATGGAAGAAAGAGAAATTAAAATAACACTTGAGCAGGCAAAAGCTATGCTTGAAGGAGGTAACGAAATGCTAAAAAAATTAGCCTTAGAGGTTTTTCCTGAGCTTAACCCAATAAGCATTATAGATAAAGTAAAAGACTACGAAGATGCTCTTGTGGTTTTAAGACGTGACCACTTTGACGAAAAGAATTTATATCCTCGTGAAATTGCGAGGAGAAAACTTGAAATCATTATAGAAGCACTTAACGAGGGGTGGATTCCTGATTTTAACGATATTAAACAAAGCAAATGGTATTGTTGTTTTGCCTGGTCACGTAAGGGTCTCGAGTTCGCCTTCGTTGCTTCGTATCTTTCGGTTGCGGCTACGAATGCGATTCTCGGCGGTCGCTTGTGTTTAAAAGATAAAAAACTTGCAGATTACACAGGGGAGCAATTCATGGCTCTATATGAAGT
>DATESJ010000043.1:0-7841 GCA_035270885.1 Sedimentibacter sp.
TATGATTCGCAAATCATTTTCTGTTATAAACGCATTGTAATGCTCTTGGCTGTGTTCGCATTGAGAAAGCCAACCACCAAGATTAATACCTCTTTTATATCCTGTAAATTCTTTCATATTTTATCTCCTACATTGTTTAATTAAATAGTAACATTTGTTAACGTATTAGTATATCGTTTTAATTACTTTTTTATTAAAGTGATGATATAATTATAGCATTAAAAAACTTGAATTTAGCCCATTATTAACATATCTGCAGAATTTGGTAAGTGAGATATTTATAACATTTCATATTGACATAGGGATTTTTGTGTGATATATTTACAACATGAAAAGTGTGAAATATATAACATGAGGAGAAGCTGTGATGGAAAAGAAAGTATCATTAAAAGAAATTGTTGGAACAAAAATTGTTTATGCCATATTTCTTGCTTTGTATTATTGGATGTGGAGTAGGTCAGATTGGGCGGACTATTATCAAACAATTCAACGCGTATTAGGTGGTTTTTTAATTTCCTTTCTTGTATTTCAGATTTACAGAATCCGAAAGTATAAGAAGGAATGCGTTGATGAAATGGCCGAACAAAATCTGAAACGATGCGACTCTATTTGCTTGAAGATATTCATAGCAGTAATGGTTGTTGTTGCTTGGATTGGTGGTATTTTAGGACACGTAAATGCAATCGGAACAGAACAAATTGGATGGGAAATTATTTTATCCATCTTGGCGATTTCAATTATACGGACAATACTATTTATAATTATGGATAGCAAGGGAGTATAATATGGCACTTATTACGAAAATTAAGGAATATCGAGAACAAAGGGGATATAAGCAAAGCGAACTGGCGGAGATTGTTGGTGCAAGAAGAGAAACCATTGTTCATCTTGAAAATGGAAAGTATAATCCATCATTAAAGCTTGCCATGGACATTGCAAAAGTATTTGATATGACAGTAGAAGAACTTTTTGAATTTACTGAAGATAATGTAACATAAAGTAGAAAAATATATTGCAAGACGTAGCCGAGGTAAAATCCCCGGCTATTTTTGCACCCAATTTTAGGGAGGCGATTACCCCAGTAACATATCGGGGAAAGCTCGATTTAATCTAATTTTAGCATTTTCAGAAGCCATTATTGCTTGCAGTTTATTTTCTACACAAGTAATGGCAACTGCAGATACAAGTTGAGTAACTCAGCTTCATGATAAGTTGAAGACATTGGTTATAATATTTTCAAATTTCTTTTTATAACTATTTCATTGATTGAGACTCATTGATTGTTTTAATTCGATTATTAAATTTGGCACGGATATGAATAAAGCACGTAATCGACTTTTAACCAATCGGTTTTACAACATCACTATCGTCGATGTGAATAACAGGCTCAGACGGAACCCAATTACGGATTATTTTAAGGTAAGAAATCAATGCTTTTGTATCTTCATGAAGCTGGCGGGCAACATCTGTTAGAAGACAACTATTAGCAGCAAGCATGCCATAAGTCATGTCAGCAGTAAATTTACGATCCGGTTTCGAAAGCGATTTAGAAAATTTTCCTGAGAAAGTTAAAATTTCTTGTTTTAAGGTGTACGTATTTGTGGTAGAATCAAACATAAGGAGTCCTCTCTTTTTTGTTTAGTGGGTTATTGTTTAGTCGCTTTAATTATACCAAACAAAAAGTGAAGATTCCTTATATTTTTATCAATAGGAGGAGAAAAAGTTAAATGGAATTGGAATTACAGGATTACCAAATAACTATCAATGGTTTTGTCTCACGTTGTCACTGTAAATGCAAGCATTGCTTATTGTGTTCTGGGGACGAAAAAATAAAACAAGTACCTTTTGAAAAATTAAAGCAATTAACTGATAGATTAGAGGTGTTTGGTGAAAATATTCACTATTCATTATTAGATTATAAATTACAAAATTCAATTCCAAGTATTATATTTTTATCAGAGACATATGGAAATAAAGGAAGTACAATGTTATTTGATTTCAGAAGTATTCTATGGAAATGGGCAGATATGTATTTTTATAATAAACCAAAACTTGATAAATCACTATTGTTTTCAGCCTTATTCATCCATATCCATCGTCATGTCAGAGGTTTAGCCTCAAAATGCTGAAAGTATGAATTTTACATAATTGCCAAATAACTTTTAAATTGCAAAGGCTAAATTACACAGACTTACCAAAATGGCTAAGAATAATAATTAGCAAACAATAATAAAAATAAAATAATAGGAGAATTAATATGAAAGAGAATCACAGAAGGATTATAATGACCATTTGCGGTGTTTTAATAGCAGGGTTTAGTGTTGGAATGTTTCAGTTTTCAAGTTTTGGGATGGATCCTTTCCAAGTATTTGCCCATGGTGTTTGGAGCCACATGCCTATAGGATTTGGTACATTTTATACTATTATAAATTTAATAATGTTAGTATTAATTTTTATTTTTGACAAACATAAAATTGGTCTTGGAACAGTAATTAATATTTTTTTACTTGGTTATGTGGTGGAATATTCTTCCTTGTTCTTTCATACTCAGATACCAAACCCAACAGTTGGTATCAGGATCTTATTTTTAATTATTGGTATTATTATACTTTGTTTTGGATCTTCTTTATATTTTATCGGAGATTTAGGAGTCTCTACTTATGACGCAGTTGCGCTTATCATGTCTGATAGGAAAGTGGCTCGTTTTCAATATTGTAGAATTGGTACAGATCTAATTTGCACAAGTATAGGATTTGTGCTTGGCGCTACTGTTGGGGTGGGTACACTAGTTACTGCTTTTTTTATGGGACCAATTATTTCAATTTTTAATAATTGGATATCGAAACCATTAAGATATGGGAAGGTTAAAAAATCTGATAACCAATAAAAAATAATTCAATTTGATTAGCATGTACTTTGAATTAATAGACCATGCAGCTGAAAATATGTATTACACGATGGACGGTGGTTAGGACTTGTCATTTGAAGAGCTTTATCCGGTGAAAACATTCCCAGCCGATATGACATATATGGGCAGCACATAATCGGTTGTTTCGTATACGGGAATATTTTGATTATTCGTCTGTCTTAAGAAACCGTCATATGATTACCCATGTAACTAAATAAATATCAAAATGTTCCAAATTAAACATATGATTAATGAATAATAAGGAGGCATATTTATGCAGAAAAAAGTTTTAATTACGGGAGCATCAAGAGGTCTAGGGAATGGACTTGTAGTGAAGTTTTTAGAAAATGGGTTTCATGTGTTTGCATGTGCTAGAAAAGAAAACAATGCCATGCTATATGAAATGAAGAAAGACTTCGGAGAAAAACTTCAGCTAATCAGAATGGATGTTTCCGATACTGCTTCGGTCAAAAAGGCTTCAGAACAAGTAAATGCTATGACGGACAGCCTTGATATTATTATTAATAATGTCGGTATGCACACAGATGATTCAAACGAAGTGCTTGAAGGAATAAATGTAGATAATTGCCTTGAGTCGTATAATGTTAATACACTTGGTGCGCTTAGGGTGACAAAGGAATTGCTCCCTCTGCTTGAAAAAGGGAATATGAAAATGCTAATCAACATATCCTCTGAGGCTGGAAGTATCACAAATTGTTATAGAGAAAAGGAATATGCCTACTGTATGTCAAAAGCGGCTTTGAACATGCAAAGTGTTATTTTGCAGAATTATCTTAAAAACAGAAATATTAAGGTACTGGCAATACATCCAGGCTGGTTTAGAAGCGATATGGGTGGACCTAACGCTAATTTGGCTATAACCGAAGCAGCTGAGGGAGTGATGAACATCATAGGAAAAGCAGAAGGCGATAGGGATTTCCCCACATACATTGAATACACTGGAAAAGCTATAATGTATTAGGATGAAGTGATGTCAGGTTAACAGGGGTGGTATCATAACACCCCTTTTTCACTTTATAAAAACTAATATGTATCTATTTAGAAGGTAACTACATTAATACCTGAGTTGTTTAAAACATTTACAGTGATTCTTATTATTCCATTGATTTTGCTTTTTCATAAAGTGCTTCGACTTCTTTTTTTGACACCATTTTTGATAAAATAAATGCAAGAATAATAATTCCTGGTATATCAATGAGAAGCCTTGAAATAGCAAACTTATTGCCTAAAGCTGCTATTTCAAAAAGGAACATAGGTATTTTGGTAGTAGACCAGGCACCTATAAAAATCAGGATATTCATAAATTTCACACCTTTTTTCATAAAGACAGCAGCAACAGGGAAGGCACCATATAGAGGACCTGCAGCAGCTGAACCAATAAACATAGCAAGTAATACACCTTTTAATCCGGATCCTTCGCCCATGTATTTTATCATAGTTTCCCTTGGAACCCAGACATCAAGCAACCCCAGGAGAATAAAGATAGGAGGTATGACTAACAGCATTTCTTTCACGGAATTCCTAGTAATGAGGAGTGCTTTTATTCCTAATTGTTGGTTAACAATGGTTAATATTATCATTGCTACAAAGACAATGAAAAACACACGGTATCTTTTCAGTAATCTTTTCATTTACATCACCACCATTCCGATTATTATAGCCACAAGGAAAGAAAAGAAAAATGCAAAGACATTTCTTAGAATAGAAGTTTTCTTACCAAAGTAATTGATTTCTACTGGAATGGTAATAATACCAACCATCATAAGTGTAGATACAAAAGCTGCAATTTGCATGTATCCCGCACCATTTTCTAAAAGAATTGCAGCAGTTGGAAATGCTACAAATCCAGGAATCAGAGTTACTGATCCAATCATTCCTGCAAGTATAACACCTAACCATCCAGATTCAGATCCAATGATTTTGGAGATGGTTTCAGGATTCAGAATTGCAAGTAAAAAACCTACCAGTAAAATAACCACGAGAAATTCTGGAAGGATATTTTCAAATGCTTTCCAAGCTTTCTTTAATGCCATTTTTGTCTTTTTCTTATCCTTTACGAAAGAGAAAATTAAGAGGACAATAGCAAGTCCATAGAAGATATAGGAATCCATGGGATTACCTCCTTATTTTTTAGAACAAACTGCTTATTAATAAACCAATAATCCGCCGATGACAGCACCAACAATTAGTTTTAGTATCATTTTAAAATCCTCCTTTATGATTTTATGCACTGATTCTTTTGTTATTGTTTCTTAAGTACTTTATTATTTCTGTACCCGCTTTTGCACCTTCATACACCGCTTTTGAAATTTGTAATAATCCACCGGTGCAATCTCCAGCAGCATAAAGACCAGGTATGTTGGTTGACATATTTTCATCAACTATGATTTTATTGTTTTGCGTTTCGGCGCCAATTTTTTTTGCCAGATCAGTACTTCCAGCCACACCAATTGCTACAAAAAGACCAGAAACCTGAATCATTTCTTCGTTCTGGAAATGGACCTCTTCGACGACATCATTTCCACCAATTAAATTAATGATATTGGTATTCACTTTAATGTTTTTGGGGACTTGAAAAACAGGTTCTTTTCCATTCGTAAGAATAGTGACAGACCTTGAAGTAGGAAGTAATTCCAAAGCCTCATGCAATGCATAATTTCCATTACCTAAAACTGCCACGTCCTTTCCACGATAGAAGAAAGCATCACATACAGCACAGTAACTAACACCATGACCCTCATATTCTTTTAAACCTTTGATTTTGGAAGTCATTCTGGAAGTACCTGTGGCAAGTACAACACTGTCAGCCTCATATTCCCCTCTTTCTGTGATTACAGTTAATTTATCACCATAAGACACTCCTAAAACTTCATCTGATACTATTTCTGCACCCAGCCTGCGAGCACCCTCCATACCTTCTGAAATCAGATCCTTACCGGATATTGGCTGACTGAAACCATAATAATTTTCTATTTCAGAGGCTTTACCTAAAGCACCATGATCTTTACCTATAATCATTGTGTTGATACCTGCTCTTGTTGTATATAATGCAGTCGAGACACCTGCAGGACCATTACCTATTATAATTACATTTGCCATAATTAATTTCCGCCTTTCTCTTTGCATGTGTTGATTATAGCTATAATACGTTCAATAGTTCTGTGACAGAATCACATAGATAGCTTTCAAACATGAATCATATGGATTAATAGCGAAACAGAAGAAAAGTTAATGCAACTGTCAAAAACCCTGGCAATACTATTGACACGATATCCTTATTAGTATACTATACTATTAAAGCATTAAATAATAATAGGAATGGAATATATTATGAATAAACGTACTACCATTCAGCGTTCCTTAGTTCTTGAGGCAGTAAAGGAGTTACAGTGTCATGCCACCGCAGACGAGGTCTACGATACGATTGTGAAGAAATATCCTAATATCAGTAGGGGGACAGTGTATCGAAACCTGAACAGTCTGTCAGAGAACGGCGAAATCCATAAAGTGAAAATGCCAAGTGGAGCCGACCGTTTCGACCATCAATGCCAAGAGCATTATCATGCAAAATGTGTAAAGTGTGGACGAGTGTTTGATGTGAAAATGGAGCTTGTCGCGGAATTAGAAAAAAGCATCAAGGAAACTAGCGGATTTGAGTTTGCCCATAATGTTGTTATTTTCAAAGGTATCTGTCCTGAATGTAATATATAATTTATTTAGGTAAGAATACAAAAGTATTATCAAATATGTGCGCATACGGGAGCAAAGAAACCCCGTAAATATATATAATATAAGGAGAAATGCAATGAGAAGTTTTACTACATTAGATTTGCAATATGCACACAGGTTCTATGGTTTTAAAGGCGAAGCACAATATTTGCACGGTCATACAGGAATATTGACAATTGAAGTTGAAGATACTGTCAACATGGGAGTCAATATGGTATTCCCCTGTAATGAAATTCAGAAAACTGCTTGGGAAGTTTTACAAAATTTTGACCATGCATTGATTTTAAGAGAAGATGATCCATTGCTTCCTGCAACCCTCGCCGTTTACGAAGCACAAGGAATTAAGGACGGTGCGCCAACCAATAAGCAAAAAGGTCCTGCTTTCAAAACAGAACTTGCAACAGCATATCCGGAATGTCGTTTAGTTGTTACGAAAGAAACAATGACCGTTGAAGGTATGGTTAAAATTGTTTATGATTTACTAAAAGATAAACTAAATATAGTTAAAATCACGTTTACAAGCGGAGTAAATGGTGCTTCAGAAGAATATGCACCTCATCTGTCACTAGATCGTTGTCCATTATGTGGCATTACGTTAAATGAAAACGGCGTGTGCCCTAAATGCGGATATAAGAAATAATTTAATAAGATAGTTTAAGCTCCAATTTTTATAAACTTTAAATGAAAAGAACCAGGCAATCTATGCCATATATGTGTAGAGTGCCTGGTTCTTTTTTAGTTCTAAAGTAATATGAAGAAAAGAGGAATTGTTTCAGAATATAGGATAGATGAAATAACTGAATTAGTTATAGATATGGAAAAGAAATAAAATAAAATAAATAATTAAATAAATAGGTTTTATGCTAGAATAATAGAAATAGGTATTTAGGACGGTGAAAGGATTGAAAATGAAAATGAAGAAGAAAATAGAAAGTAAGTCAGTAGAAAAAAGAAAACAAAGGGATATGAGAAAAGAATATACAGTAACTTTTTATCAAAAAAACCGAAAATTATTTTTTATAACCATTGTGGCAGTCATTTCATGTGGGATTATGGACGTTGGAGTAGCATATCTATTACAGGTATTACTTGATGTAGCAAATAGTAGCAATACGAAAGGATTAGTAAATATTTTAGTAGTATCATTGGCTTTCTTTTGTAGTATGTTTGTGTTTCAAATAGT
>DATESJ010000044.1:0-2272 GCA_035270885.1 Sedimentibacter sp.
AACTGCTGCTTCCGGAGAAACATGTCCTATGGATGCTCCCCTTGTTGCTCCCGAGAATCGACCGTCTGTTATAAGAGCAACACATTCTCCTAATCCTCTTCCCATAATAGCAGATGTAGGATTCAACATTTCTCTCATGCCGGGGCCTCCCTTTGGTCCTTCATAACGTATTACCACAACATCCCCTGGAACTATTTTATCTTCATTAATTGCGTTAATTGCATCTTCTTCACATTCGAATACCCTGGCAGGTCCTTCATGAGCCATCATTGAAGGAGCAACGGCTGAACGTTTTACAACACAAGCATCAGGAGCCAAGTTTCCTTTTAATACTGCAATACCTCCTGTTTCGCTGTATGGATTATCAACAGGTCTTATTACTTCAGTATTAGTATTTAAACATCCCTTAATATTCTCACCAACAGTTAATCCAGTACATGTTATAAGATCTAAATTTAACAATTCTCTTTTGCTTAATTCATTCATTACAGCATAAACTCCACCTGCATCATCTAAATCTTCCATAAATGTATTGCCTGCCGGAGCAAGGTGGCAAAGGTTGGGTGTTTTAGCACTTATTTCATTGGCAACATCAAGATTCAATTCAACTCCTGCTTCATGAGCAATGGCAGGTAAGTGAAGCATACTGTTTGTGCTGCATCCTAAAGCCATATCTATGGTTAATGCGTTTAAAAATGCATCTTCTGTCATTATATCTCTTGGCTTTATGTCTTTTTCAAACAACTCCATTATTTTCATACCTGCATGTTTTGCTAATTTAATTCTTTCCGAATAAACAGCAGGGATTGTACCGTTACCTTTCAGTCCCATACCAAGTGCCTCAGTCAAACAATTCATACTGTTGGCAGTATACATTCCCGAACATGAACCACATGTAGGGCATGCTTTATTTTCATATTGCTCAACTTCTTCCATTGACATTTTTCCTGCATTATATGCTCCTACCGCCTCAAACATATCAGAAAGACATGTTTTCTTGCCCTTTACTTTACCTGCAAGCATTGGGCCTCCACTTACAAATATAGTCGGTACATTTACCCTTGCAGCAGCCATTAGCAAACCGGGAACATTTTTATCACAGTTAGGAACCATAACCAATGCATCAAATTGATGTGCCAGTGACATAGCTTCTGTGGAATCTGCAATAAGTTCTCTTGTAGCCAATGAATATTTCATCCCAGTATGTCCCATTGCAATACCATCACATACAGCAATTGCAGGGAACACAACTGGTGTACCTCCCGCCATTGCAACTCCTATTTTTACAGCATCAACAATCTTGTCCAAATTCATGTGTCCAGGAACTATTTCATTATATGAACTTACTATTCCTACTATTGGCTTGTTTAATTCTTCTCCTGTATAACCTAATGCATTAAACAGGGAACGATGAGGTGCTTGCTGAACACCTTTTGTTACTAAATCACTTCTCATTTTTTCTTCTCCTTAAAACAAAATAGACCATTCATCTCTAAACATATCTAATGATATATTTAGGGACGAATGGTCTTCCGTGGTACCACCCTAATTTACGATATAAAAAAATCGCCTTACTCAAGTCTAAATAATCTCTTATTTTAACTCTATCCCTATAACGTGGGATTACGTCCTTGCTTAATTAATTCAGCTCAGAGGCTCAGGAGTGATCATTATACTTACTATCTCCGATTTTCACCACCCATCGGCTCTCTTTAGATAGTTTTTAGTATTTTTGTCTCCGTCACAGCTTGTTTTTCCAATTATAGCTTTTGAAAATGAACTTGTCAACCCTTTTATTTAAAATACTTTTGAGAGAGACATTAAAATAACGTTTTGAGGCCACAAAACCAAAAGGTTCGTCATCAGAGTTTAAATATGAATTAATTCACCAATAATAATCAAAATAACCTGAAAAAATACGAACATTAATTAAAAATTTTTGTTGCATATTTGTATATCTTACGCTATAATACAAAGTGTGATAATTTTCTTGCTTCTTTATGTTCAGTCAAATAGCCTAATAGAATATTTTAAATTACCATTGGACATATTGAACATATTGAACATAACATCAAATAAAAAAGCAACCATAGGAGGAATAATGGAACAATTTTTTAAACTCAAAGAAAACGGAACTACTGTATCCACAGAAATTATGGCGGGATTCACCACTTTTTTTGCAATGTCTTATATTATTTTTGTAAACCCTGCAATATTATCAGCTACAGGAATGCCTTCACAAGCAGTATTTTTAGCAACAATTATAGCATCA
>DATESJ010000045.1:0-2863 GCA_035270885.1 Sedimentibacter sp.
AAAATAGATTTAATAGTGTCAGGGGCAGGACTTCCCATTGCACTTCCTAAATTGGTTAAAGGCACTAATACAAAAATAGCTCCCATAGTATCTTCTGTAAAAGCTGCAAGAATTATAATTAGAAGTTACTTAAAATCTGATAGGCTTCCGGATGCTGTAGTTGTGGAAGGACCTTTAGCAGGTGGACATCTTGGGTTTAAGATGGATGAATTAATAGAAAATAAATGTATGGAGCTAAAGGAAATAGTAAAAGAGGTAAAGCTTTTATTAAGTAAATTTGAGGAAGAATATAATGTAAAAATTCCCCTTATTGCTGCTGGAGGAATAAGGACAAAGGAAGATATAATTGAGCTTAAAAATGCTGGTGCAGATGGTTTCCAAATAGCAAGTTTATTTGTACCTACAGAAGAATGCGATGCTCACCAAAACTTTAAATCAGCATATATTAATGCTAATGATGAAAATATTAAAATTATAAAAAGTCCTGTAGGTATGCCTGCAAGAGCTATAGAAACAAACTTTCTCGCTGAAACTGAAAGAATTATAAAGAAATGCCATAAATGTATGCCTAACTGCAATCCTAAAGAAATTCCCTATTGCATTTCAGAAGGTTTGTTAAATGCAGTAGAGGGCAGAGATGGTCTAATTTTTTCAGGGGCTAAATTAAATAATGTAAATAAACTTTCAACAGTGAAAGAAGTAATAAATAAATTAATAGGTTAATAATACTTTATATAGATTTCTTCCCCCATAGTTGTAGAGCAAATATGTATGAAAATACATATTTGTTCTCTAAATGGATACAAAAATATTGGTGTGAGATATTACTATTACACGCTATTCTTTTTTAAAAAGGGGAAGTGTGGTTCTATACCTTTGACAAAATATAAACTTATCAGTAAAATAATTCAAAAAACAACTTGACAAAACATTTTTCTTGTTATAGTATGTCACTTAATATAATATTTGCTATGAAGAGGAATAGTAATGAAACATGGACTTAGAGAGAAGGTAGCTTGGTGAAATACCTTTGTCCCAATGTTGAATGAACCCGCCTCGGAGCGTTTGGGGGTAACAACCCAAAGGGCACAACCCTTATTTTTAACAAGATACTGCATTTTTAATGCAGTTAGAGTGGTACCGCGGACATCCGCCTCTTTTAGAGGCGGATTTTATTTTAAATTTTATTATTAAAGAAGGAGGTTTATTATGAAAGGAGACACATTACAGATTTTAGTATCAATGACTATTTACATGACTGTTGTTATAGGTATCGGATTATATTATGCAAAACGTGCCAATGAAAGCAGTGAAAACTATTTTTTAGGAGGTAGATCACTTGGCCCCTTGGTTACAGCTATGAGCGCTGAAGCATCTGATATGAGTGGATGGCTTTTAATGGGTCTTCCAGGAGTTGCATACTGGTATGGACTGAGTGATGCTGTTTGGACTGCCATAGGTCTTGGAGTAGGAACATATTTAAACTGGTTACTTATTGCCAAAAGACTTCACAATTATTCGGTTGCTGCCGGCAATTCAATAACCCTACCTGATTTCTTCAGCAATCGCTTTAAAGAAAAGAATAAGGTAATAATGACAATTTCGGCTGTGTTTATTTTGGTTTTCTTTACAGTTTATGCCGCTAGCTGTTTTGTAACTGTTGGGAAACTTTTCAATGTACTGTTTGGATTTAAATATCAGTTTATGATGATATTAGGTGCAGCATTTGTATTATTCTACACTTATATAGGGGGTTTCTTGGCAGAAACCGCATCAGATACAATGCAAGCATTTGTTATGATTATTGCTTTAGTTACAGTTTTGGTTGTTGGAACTTCCGCTGCGGGAGGGTTTGCTCAAGTTACAGAAAATGCTAAATCAATACCTGGGTTTTTTGAGTTTTTCGGTATAGCATCACCATCTATGCAAGGTGGTGTTCAAGAGGTCGTAAATGGAGCACCTCAGTTTAATGCAGCAGGACAGTATGGACTTTACACAATTTTGTCAACACTTGCATGGGGTCTTGGATATTTTGGAATGCCTCAGGTTTTGTTAAGATTCATGGCAATCAGGAATCCTAATGAATTAAAACAATCAAGACGAATTGCAACTGTATGGGTAATAATTTCATTAAGTTCAGCAGTAGCCATAGGAATAATAGGAAGATCATTGTTTCCTACCGAGCTATTAACATACAGTGATTCAGAAAGTATTTTTATAGTATTATCATCTAATTTGCTTCCTGCACTTCTTGCCGGATTAGTAATGGCAGGAATTTTGGCAGCAACAATAAGTTCATCAGATTCATATTTGTTGATTGCAGCATCTGCATTTTCAAAGAATATATATCAACATTTAATCAAAAAAGATGCTACTGATAGGCAAGTTATGAATATTTCAAGAATAGTTTTGGTTGTAATTAGTATTATAGGCATATTTATAGCTCTTGATGAAAACAGTGTTATTTTTACTATTGTATCATTTGCCTGGGCTGGATTTGGAGCTACTTTTGGGCCTATTACAATATTCTCATTGTTCTGGAAAAGAACAACAAGGGAAGGTGCAATTGCAGGAATGCTTTCTGGCGGTGTAATGGTATTTGTATGGAAGTTAATTTTAAAGCCAATGGGCGGATTCTTTGGAGTGTATGAACTGCTTCCTGCATTTATAGTATCCTGTATATTCATATATGCAGTATCAAAAATGACTGCTGAACCTTCAGAAGAAATTCAAAAAGAATTTGAAATGGTAGCAAAACAATAAATTGTTTTTTAGTGACAGGGGGACGGGGTTGTTGTCATAAGCTTATGACAACAACCCCGTCCCCCTGTCACTAAAAAACAATTTATTGTTTTGCTACCAT
>DATESJ010000046.1:0-3492 GCA_035270885.1 Sedimentibacter sp.
AATGGAGTGAAGGTTAATGGTATTAGGTAGACTAATTAGTTGGTTTAAAAAAATATTCTACAAGAAATTAGTTGATGAAACCAAACAGGAAGAACAACAAGAAATCGTATCAGATGTTATACCAGAACACAAGCCAATAAAAAAAATAAATGACGATTTATCACTATATTTTGGATATGACTATGTAATTAACGACAAAATAAAAATTCATCAACCGACTATTGGTGACATCGTTGAATTTGGTGAGGCTAATTACTTTTCGATGGCACAAACATTAACCACAATACCTTCAGATATGAAATCTATATTATTTGACATGGGTATTGATTATGAAGAAGTAAGTGATTTTGAGTTATTTATAATGTTATCAAAGTCATTAACTAAAGATGATACATATTTATTACTTGGAGATATTGATTTGTCAAACTTCGATGTTTATAAAAGAACTGATAATGATGAAATTGTGATGTACGATGAAGTTAATGATATAACAATTGATACCCATATATATATATTAATAAGCAACCACATAAGAAAAATGCATGGGTTTAAAAAAAAGATTGAAAAGGCTGGCAATGAATTCACTAAAAAAATACTTATTCAAGAAGATAGGGATAATCGTTTAATTAATAAAAACAAAGAATTCAAATCAATATTAAAGCCTCTTATTTCATCTATGGTAAATAGTGAGGGTTTTAAATATAAATTAAAAGAATTAAAAGACGTTGGCTTATGTGAGTTTATGGATAGTGTAAATAGAATTTCTGTAATCAAACATACAGAATCGCTACTAAGCGGAGTTTACTCAGGAAACATAGACCAATCAAAACTTAAAAAGTCAGAATTAAATTGGATGCGAGAACTTGATTAACAAGTTCTTTTTTATTGTCCAAAATTAAAAAGGAGGAAATATACTATGGCATTTGATGTATCGAATTTTATTATTGACAGAATATTGCGTGGAGTTATGACATCTACAGCCGACGGATCTGTTATGTATTCTATTAATCAGATTGAAAATCCAAGCTTAGAGTGTAGTGCGGATGAAAAAGTTGCAGTAGATGCACTTGGAACTACTATTCAAACCTACCATTTAGCTAAAAATGCAACTCTATCAGCAGAAAACTCTATGTTTGATCTTGGGTTATTTGCTACACAACAGGGAGCAGAAAAGAAAGTTGCAACAGCGTTGAACAAAATAGTAACACCTATTTTTGAGAATATTGATGTTACGGATGATACTAGTGTTGTGTTAAAACACACACCGAAAGATGCACTTACTGCAATCTATGAGTTAAAAGGCGATAGTACAATGGGTAAAAAGTATACCGTAAATGCTACTGCTACTGTTGATAAATTTGCGTTTGATGAAGCAAGTAAAACAATTACGTTACCTACAGGCGTTACTGCTGGATCTCAAATTTTCGTAATGTATGAATATGAATCAGAAAATGCAGTTGAAGTAGTTGCTAGTGCTACTGAATTTCCAAAAGCAGGTAAATTTATAATGGAAGTCCTTGGTAATGATGTTTGTGATCCTACTACTTTAATTTATGCTTACGTCATATTCCCTAATGCAAAATTAGATCCGAATACCAGCATCAATTTTAGTACCGAATCTAAGCATCCATTCAGTATGAAGGCACAACAGGCTTATTGCGATAAGCAGAAGACATTATTCAAGATTGTTATTCCTCAGATGGATTAATACATATCTGTATGGGTGGGTTAATAACTCACCCTTCTATTAATTAAGGAGGAATATATGGCAAAATTAAATAGAGTTTGTTTTACATGTGGTCAAAAACATAGTTATTGTCCTAGTTGTTATGAAGATAGGAATCTAGAAACTTGGCGTATTATGTTTGATACTGAAAACTGCAAAAAAATATTTAATATTATAAATAAGCATTTTTATAATCATATAACAACTGATGAAGCTATATCACAATTAGAAATCTGTGACTTATCATGTAAATTTAATGAAGATATACAAAAGGAAATTGATAATATTTTAGAACAAAAGAAAGTTGAAATAAAATCAATCAATCAAACTTCTTATGAAAAGAAGAAAAAATAGTGAATAGCATAATTAAATACATAGGGGCTTATCTCACTATTTTACAAAGTGCGATTTAGCCCCTATTTTTTACGCTAACAAACAATATATAAAACTATATATAGTGAGGAGGAATTCTTATTAAAATCAAATCAAGAATTACAGGAGAAAATTACGAAGGAGACGAATGTGTTTTCCTTTTAAATACAAAACAAGCTGGAGCTTATATTAAAAATAATGCAACCTTATTAGATTGCTTTTGGCATGACAAGAAAGATTCTTTGTGTTTTGTTTTTAACAGAAAAAATACTATGGGATTATATGATCTATGGTGCAAATACGAATTAAAATAAAATATTAAACTATTAGTGAAAAGGAGAATTGCAATGAGTAAATATAAAGATGAGGAAGTTCAGGAGATTATAGGTAAATATGGATATACCTTTAAAGGATGGGTTAAAGGATGTGGACAAAAACGTAAAGTGGTTTCAATTTGTCCTAATGGAGAAGATTATAGTTTTTACTTAGATAATTTTATAAGATTAAATAGACGTTGTACATGTGAAAAATGTTATTCAAAAAATAGGTGGACTGAAAATAAAATATCTGAATTGTGTAATAGTAATGATATTCAATTTTTAGAATTTAATAAAGATGATAAAAGAAAAATAAATATTAAATGTAAAAATGGTAATATTACTTCTCCCTATCTTGGTACTTTTGTTAAAAAGCCCCATTGTAATTGTGAGGATTGTGGCGGTTATATTTCATGGACTGAAGAAAGAATAAAACAAGAAATAGAACCAGAAGGATATACATATTTATCTAAGTATGTTAAAAAACCTAGTAATCATACGATGGTTAAATCTATCTGTCCTAGTGGCAATGAATATCTTATTAATATTGTTAATTTTCATAATAAAAGAAAACGTAGATGTCAATGTGAGGATTGCACTGGTGTTATTAATTGGTCAGAAGAAAAGATTAAAAGTAAAGTAGAAAATGCAGGTTATGAATATTTGGGATTTGAAATACGAAAAAGATATGAAAAACATATATTTATGAAATGTAAAAATGGGAATGTAACAGATTCAATTATTCCAAATTTAGAAGTGCGTAATTGGACTTGTTCATGTGATGAGTGTACTGGTAGAAATACATATTCTAAGGAAAATATTATTACAGAATTAGAAAATAATGGATATAAATATGTAAATCATTATTACGATGAAACAAAACATCTGCGTGTACAGTGTATTTGCCCTAATGACAATTTCTATGAATCAAATTGGTGGAATTTTGCAAATGAGGATGTGAGGTGTCCGTGTTGTAAAGCTAAATCTAAAGGCGAAAAGAAAATAGCTAAGGAATTTAAAAAACGAGGAGTTATTTTTAAACGTGAACATATATTTCCAGATTGCAAATACATATAC
>DATESJ010000047.1:0-3795 GCA_035270885.1 Sedimentibacter sp.
ATATTATTTAATGTTGTCTCATGTTCATCAGATACATTAAATAATACTGCTTGTATCGTTATTTTCACTATTTTCATCCCTTTCCTTTTTTAATTCTTGAATGGATTTCTGAATAGATTTTTGTATTTTTTTGCCACCTTCACTACCGTAAAGTTTTGCACTGGAGCAAGTTATTATGGAAATTAAGTCATTAACCATTTCTTCATTTACATCTTTTTTCTGATTATGTTCTATAACTTCTACATCTACATTAAATGATTTAGCATATTCTTTTAAGTAATTATAGCCAAATCGTGCAAGTCTATCATCATATTCAACAACAATATATTTCACTTCATCAAGGCGCCTAAACATTTTTACTAATTCTTTTCTATTATCATTTATGCCGCTTGCAACTTCTTCGAATATTTCAACAATATTATATGGTTTTTCATTGCAATATTTAACTAATCTTTCTTTTTGTCTTTGAAGATTCCCTGATTCTTGTTGTTTTTTAGTAGATACTCTACAATACACAAATACATTTCTTTCTTTTTCTTTTGATATATCATTACCTATATACTTTTCAATATCGTCTGAATCATATCGTCTGTGTCCGCCAACTGTTTTATATTTTGCTTTTAACAACCCTTCGTTATCCCAAATTTTCAGGGTTTTTACTGTAACACCTGTTAATTTACTTACTTCTGATATACTTATCATTTTTCCCATTATCTTCACCTCAATATAAGTATATCAAAATTATTACATTATCCTTGTCTAATTTTGTGATGCTATGTTATGTTTATTTGCAGCTGTTGTTTCCTCCACTTCACTTATTACATTACTAATAATATTCTTTCGAAGAAAAACTACCTTCATTCTTAACATAAGAGTTGAAAAATTCCAAAACTAATTTATTCATCGTTTCTATACAGTAGTATTTATCTACAGTAGCTTTTGATGAACCACCGGAAATTCCAGACAATTGATTAGCCAATAAAGGTGAAAACAATGGTAAATCAGTGTAGCTCATGTGGTTGCTACCTTTGATGCATACTTCAAAAGCAGTTGGAGAAATCGATGAAATATATTTATTAGGGTATACAAATTCAGGGTCAGCAATTAGCTCATTAATTACATATTCCGAATAAAAATTTAGCAAGGGAATTGGAAAAGGCTCATTATTAATAAGGGGTTCTCCATTCTTGTTTATACTATATTCACCCAGCATAGAGCCATCTATATTAATAACAGCACTAATATCTTCCCTTTCACGCCCTAGTTGTGAACTTGCTGCACCCCCAAGGGAGTGTCCCATAAGTCCTATTTTATTTGTGTCAATAACACCATAAACTTCTTCACTGCTATTTCCGGAATTTTTTAGTATAGTGTCTAATACAAAATTAATATCATCCGTCCTTAAACTCATCCAATTTTTGAAAAGTTCAAACTGTTCTTCTTCACTGTAAATGTCACTGTTAGCATCTATAACCTCTTCCATGAACTTACTGCTACCAAGAGTAAGTTTTCCATCTGTATCTACAGTTCCGGCAGCATGATAAGGATGGTCTATGGAACAGACTACGTAGCCGTTACTTGCTAATTCCATAAATGTAGAAGTGTTACTCACCTTCACACCAAATGCACCATGAGAAAAAACAATAAGTGGATATTTCTCATCAGTTTTTTCAGGGTACCAAAATTCAACAGTAATTTTACGATTTTCACCAGTATCGGTAAATGTCTCAATTCTATTTGTATCCGTAAAGGTGTAAGTCGAAGTTTTTACCTTAAATTCTCCGCTCATTTCAGGAACATCATACTGAGGAAATACAATTGTAGGTATAGTAACAACCGCTAATATAAATATCATAACAATCCCTCTTAAAACTACACGCCATCTTTTATATGGCTTTCTCACAACCTTTTTCGAAATTAATCTAATCCCGCCGATTATTGCAAATATGAATAGCAAAAATCCAAGTAAATACCATTGAAAGCTCCAACCAATAATAGAGCTTAGTGTAGCCCCCACAAAAATAATAAACCCTGCTATAGAAAACCGACTTTTAGATTTGATTTGATTGTCCTTAGTTTTTATGCAGTAAAAGATAAAAGCAACTTCAAAAATTAATACCATAATAATTACAAATAATCCCATAAATATTACCTTCTTTCTTGTTTATAATATAAGTATATTCTTAAATTTAAGGATGTAAATGTGAAAACGGTATGTTGCTGTTTTTTTCAGGTAAGTTGTAAAAACAAAAGGGCAAGTGGAATTAAAAAAATATAAAGAGGTTATAAAATAAACATTGACTTATTCAAATACCTATGTTATATTTAGAAAGTATTGCAGATGTATTTATAGATTTCACATGTTTCTAGAGATTATATAACCTGTTTATATGATTTGTGGAAATATGTGAACTTTTTTTATATTACAGTGGAGTATAAATTAAAATTAGGAGGTACCTCATGAATAAAGGTACAGTAAAATGGTTTAACGCAGAAAAAGGATTTGGATTTATTACTACAGAAAGCGGAAAAGACGTATTCGTTCATTTCTCAGCTATTCAAGGAGACGGATTCAAATCATTAGATGAAGGTCAAAAAGTAAGCTTTGATATTACCCAAGGCGACAAAGGCGACCAAGCAACAAACGTAAATAGAATATAATTTATATACTATAGCGTATGAGCGTTGAAATCGGGAATTAATCCCGATTTTTTCATTTTTGCACTGATAACATCCTATCATTAAATTTTGATGTTGTAGAAAAAAGCTCATTAAAATAAAAAACTAAAAAAGTAAGCCTGAAGTATGTTTAAATAAGTGCAGTTTTTATATAGATTTGGGGAAAGAAAAGAGAGAAATAATATGAAATTCGAAGATTTAAAAATAATTGAACCAATCCTTAAAGCAGTAGCAGAAGAAGGATATAAAGCCCCCTCACCTATACAGGAACAAGCTATCCCACATGCATTAGAAGGAAAAGATATACTAGGGTGCGCACAGACAGGAACAGGCAAGACAGCAGCATTTGCTATTCCTATAATACAAAAAATATACAATCAAGGTAACAAAGGATCAAAAAGACAAATACAATCCTTAATACTGACACCTACAAGAGAACTTGCAGTGCAAATAGAAGATAGTTTCAGATCATACGGACGATATACAAATTTGAAATATTGCTCCATATTTGGCGGGGTTTCTCAGAACCCTCAAACTGAAAAGCTTAGAAAAGGTGTGGACGTATTGGTTGCTACACCAGGTAGGTTAATTGATTTGATAAACCAAAGACTGGTAAATTTAAGCAATGTATCAATGTTTGTTCTTGATGAGGCTGATAGAATGCTTGATATGGGATTTATAAATGATGTCAAAAAAATAATATCATTAATTCCAAAGAAGAGACAGACACTGTTTTTTTCAGCTACAATGCCTAAAGAAATTGCAGAATTAGTAAACTCTATTTTAGTTGATCCAGTAAAGGTTGCAGTTACACCGGTTTCATCTACAGTTGATAAAATAAAACAAAAAGTATACTTTGTCGATAAAGCTAACAAGAAGAAGCTACTTGTATATCTTCTGAAAAACAAAGATATTGATACAGCTTTAGTATTCACTCGAACAAAACATGAGGCTGATAAGGTTGAGAAAGATTTGAAAGCAAACAAAATAACAGCACAGGCAATCCACGGCGATAAATCACAAAATGCAAGACAAACGGCTTTAAATAATTTTAAATCCGGTAAAATCAAGGTTCTTGTAGCAACAGATATAGCAGCAAGAGGAATAGATATAGAT